>JBLIFE010000059.1:0-9466 GCA_047633515.1 Paracoccaceae bacterium
GCAACATGTGTTTCGGTTTTTTCGTCATGCCCGAAACGGTAACCGACAAAATCCGTCGCCCCTTCCGGTGGCAACGCGCCAATCCGTTCGGCGCATTTTTGAACGTGAGGCAGGTCTCGGGGACATCACGGCTTTTGATGCTTTTTTTCCTCTACGAATTTGCGTTTATCGTCTACCCGGCCACATGGGCTTATTTCACCGCTGAAAGGTTCGGATGGGATCCCGCAATGATCGGCGTGTCGCTCGGGTCATTCGGCATTGCCATCGCGATTGTGCAGGGCGGGCTGATCCGCGTCATCCTGCGCAAGTTCGGAGAGACAAAGACCGTTTTGTACGGCTTCATCTTTAACGGCATCGCCTTTTTGATGCTGGCACTTGTCAGCAACCCGACGCTGGCGCTTATCCTGACGCCACTGACCGCATTGGGGGCGGTTGTGACCCCCGCGCTACAGGCGATGATGGCACGCAAGGCAGGCGACGACGCACAGGGCGAAATGCAAGGCGTGATCTCGTCCACCCGCTCGCTTGCGACCATCATCTCGCCGTTGGTGATGACACAGGTCTTTGCGTTCTTTACCGCCGCCGACACGCCTTATTACCTGCCCGGCGCAGCCTTTTTCCTGTCGATGCTGCTCATGGCCGTCTGCGGCACCATTTATGTCGCCGGTCTAAGAGCGGCGCGCCTTACGTGATCCCGAAACCCTGAAAACCCACCTGAAAGACACCGAATGCAAACGATCAAAGCCGCCGTCTGTCACGCCCCCAAGACGCCTCTTGTTATCGAAGATATCCAACTGTCCCCCCCCGGTCCGGATCAGGTGGAGGTCACGCTGGAAGCGGTCGCAATCTGCCACTCGGACATCAGCTTCATCGACGGCGCGTGGTCGTGCCCGTTTCCGGCCGTGTTCGGCCATGAAGCCGTGGGCCACATCACCGCAACAGGCCCCGGTGCACGCGCCTCTTTGGGCGCGCGGGTGATTGTCACCCTTTTGCACAGCTGCGGCACCTGCCAATGCTGCGCGACCGGCGCACCGGCCCATTGCGAAACCTCGATCGACCGGATGGCCGGACAAGTGCGCACAATGAGCGGTGATCCCATCCACTACGGCATCAATTGCGCTGCTTTTGCTGAAAAAGTAGTGGTGCACCAAAGTCAGATCGCGTCAGTGCCAGCCTCTATTCCGGCCGCATCGGCATCTTTGCTGGCGTGTGGTGTTGTCACCGGCATCGGAGCTGCGGTCAACACAGCCAAGGTCAGGCCCGGTGAAACCGTGGTCGTGATCGGTGCCGGCGGCGTCGGGCTGAACGCAATTCAGGGTGCGCGCATCGCTGGTGCATCGCGGATCATCGCGGTGGATATGCTGGAGGAAAAGCTGACAGTGGCACGCGAATTCGGCGCAACAGACGGCATTCTGGCCAGCACTCCCGAACCCTGGAACGAGGCGCTCAAGATAGCACCACGCGGAGCGGATGTTGTTCTGGTGACGGTTGGCGCCGTGACAGCCTATGAGTCGGCGCTCGGTTATCTGGGACAAAAGGGCCGGATGTATATGGTCGGCATGACCCATTCCGGACAATCCGCCCGCTATGAACCCGTAAATGTCTGCGCGGCAGGGCAGCGGATGGAAGGTTCCTTGATGGGGGATACGGTTTTGTCGCGCGATATTCCGTGGATGATCGACATGTATTCTCAGGGGCGGCTCAAGCTTGACGAGCTTGTCTCCGCAACGTGGCGGCTTGACCAGATAAACGAAGCTATCGCCAGCACCAAATCCGGTGCCGCGCGTCGCAATGTCATCGTGTTCTGATCACTCCTGCCCAAACACAGGGACCAAGCCTATGAAACTTGCCGATCTCGATATTATCGTCACATCACCGCCAAGCCCCGGTTGGGGCGGGAGGTACTGGATTTTCGTTAAAGTAACGACGGCCTGCGGTATCGTCGGTTGGGGCGAATGCTATGCCAGCAGCGTCGGACCAAAAGCAATGCGCGCTGTAATCGAGGACGTTTTCGCGCGTCATATGGCGGGCGAAAACCCCGCGAATATCGAGCTGATGTTCCGCCGCGCCTATTCCAGCGGTTTCACACAGCGGCCCGATCTGACAGTCATGGGAGCCTTTTCCGGGCTCGAAATCGCATGCTGGGATATCATCGGCAAAGCGCTGGATCAGCCGGTTCACATGCTCATGGGCGGGCGCACCAACGAACGTCTGCGCGCCTACACCTACCTCTATCCGACGGCTGAACAGGAAGGTGACAAGTTCTGGATCGATCCGCAAATGGCCGCCGAGGCGGCCCTGAAATGGGCTGATCTGGGGTTTACTGCGCTAAAGTTCGACCCCGCCGGTCCCTATACAATCCGCCCCGGCCACCAACCCGCGATGCGCGATATCACCCGCTCTGTCGCCTTTTGCAAAGCCATCCGCGAAGCCGTTGGCGACCGTGCCGATCTGTTGTTCGGCACCCACGGGCAGTTTTCAACCGGCGGGGCCATCCGGATGGCACAAGCCATTGAGCCCTACATGCCGCTGTGGTTCGAAGAACCCGTTCCGCCTGACAGTGTCGGCTCCATGATGCGCGTCGCCAACGCAACAAAAATTCCCATCGCAACAGGTGAGCGACTGACGACAAAGGCAGAATTCGCCCCGATCCTGCGCGACGGAGCCGCCGCTATTTTGCAACCTGCACTTGGTCGGGTCGGAGGCATCAACGAAGCCCGCAAGATCGCCGCCATGGCCGAGGTGTATAATGCCCAGATCGCCCCGCACCTGTATGCAGGCCCGATCGAGTGGGCGGCAAATGTTCAACTTGCAGCAACAATCCCGAACCTTTTGCTGGTTGAAACCATCGAAACCGGCGGTGCCTTTCACAGGGCCTTGATCGGCGACACGATCCACTTCGATAACGGCTATCTGATCCCCCCCAAGGGCCCGGGACTCGGGATCGAGGTCAACGAAGCTTTAGCCCGCGCCCACCCGCTTGAGGACGAAGGCCTGCACCTGCAAATGCAGGAGGCTCCCTGCGACTATACTGCCGAAAATGTCTTTGGGGGTGGGGCACCGCGCAAGCCCGGCAACTAAGGTTGCGTCAAACAAGGTGCCGCGAGCCTTTCAACGTCGCAGCACCGGCATCACGCCTCTATAAATATGTCTGTCTCCAAAAAGCAGCATTCATCAATGGGCGTGGCATGGCGGGAGGGGGCCACCCCTGACCGGATCAACCATGCCGTGTGCTATCCCAGACACCAAGCCATGATAGCCTTTTGTGCATGAAGACGGTTTTCCGCCTCGTCGAAAATCACAGATTGCGGTCCGTCCATAACAACAGAAGTGGCCTCTTCTTCACGATGCGCTGGCAGGCAATGCATGAACAACGCATCAGGTGCCGCCGCAGCCATCAATGCAGAATTCACCTGATACGGGCGCAACTGGTTGTGCCGACGCTCGCGCGCCGATTGTGCATCATGCATCGACACCCACGTATCCGTCACAATCAGGTCGGCCCCCTCAACCGCTTTGATCGGATTGCGCTCGATCTCGACCTTGACGCCTTTGTCACGGGCCGCACGAACGAATTCCGCCTCGGGGTCCAGCGTCGGAGGTCCGGTGAACGTCAGATCAAACCCGAACTGGCCCGCCGCATGCAGAAAAGACGAACACACGTTGTTGCCATCCCCGCTCCAGACAACTTTCTTGCCACCGATCGGACCACGATGCTCTTCATAGGTCAGGATATCCGCCATGATCTGGCACGGGTGCGTCCGGTTGGTCAGCCCGTTGATCACCGGAACAGTTGCATATTCGGCTAGCTCGAGCAGGGTTGCCTCGTCGAAGGTACGGATCATGATCATATCGACATAGCGACTTAACACACGCGCGGTATCGGCAATCGTTTCGCCGTGACCAAGCTGCATATCCGTCCCCGACAGCACAAGGGTCTGCCCCCCCATTTGTCGAACACCCACATCGAACGACACCCGCGTCCGCGTCGAGGGCTTTTCGAAGATAAGCGCAACCATGTGCCCATCAAGCGGCGTCTCGGCATCCAGCGTCCCTTTAGGACGCCCCGCACGCGCGGTTTTGACCTTGCGCGCATTGTCGATAATCGCTCTCAGGTCTTCCGGAGCGGTCACATTGATATCCAAAAAGTGCTTCATATTGTTACTTCTTTATTCTCGGGGGCTGATGGCCCCGTGGGCGTGACACCGACAATCCTCGTGCCTGTGGCGTCCGTTGTTAGTCACCGGAGCCGGTCAATTCATCAGGCCGCAAGGGTTGCGCGCACCGCTCTGGCAGCAGTTTCAAGGCGTGCAACAGCCTGCGCAATCTCGTCATCCGTGATGTTGAGCGGCGGAAGCAGTCGCAAGGTGTTTTCCCCCGCAGGCACAGTCAACAACAGCGCATCATAGCCTGCCGAGACAATATCCCCGACCGGTGCTTTACACACCACACCGATCATCAAACCCGATCCACGAACAGCGTCGAAAACGTCGGGATAGCGTGCAACCAACCCGTCCAGTTTCTGTCGCAGCAGGGCTGACTTACGCACCACTTCGGCCAGAAACACAGGGGTGGCAACCTGCTCCAGAACAGCAAGCCCGACCGCGCAGCCCAACGGATTGCCACCATAGGTCGAGCCGTGCGTGCCCGCCGTCATCCCTGATGCCGCGTCCTGGGTGGCCAGAACGGCCCCCAACGGAAATCCACCCCCGATACCTTTGGCAACCATCATGATATCAGGCGAAATACCCGCCCACTCATGAGCAAAAAGTTTTCCAGTGCGCCCGACGCCGCATTGGACCTCGTCCAGAATCATCAACACTCCGGACGCATCACACGCATCGCGCAACCCTTTCAGGCAGGCGTCGGGCAAAGGCCGGATGCCGCCCTCTCCCTGCACGGGCTCGACCAGCACAGCTGCCAGATCGGGATCTTTCATCGCCTCCGCCAGCGCCTCGTGGTCCCCGAACGGCAAATGTACGAACCCCGGCAGCAAGGGGCCAAAGCCTTTGGTCATCTTTTCCGATCCGGCCGCCGCGATCCCCGCCGCGGAGCGTCCATGAAACGACCCGCCAAATGTCGCAATCTTGATCCGGTCGGGCGCGCCTTTGTCGTACCAGTATTTGCGCGCCATCTTGACCGCCAATTCGCAACACTCGGTGCCTGAATTGGTAAAAAACACCGTATCCGCAAAGGTCAGATCAACAAGCCGGTCCGCGAGCGCCTGTTGTTTCGGGACGCCGTAGAGGTTCGAGGTATGCCAGAGCTGGCCGGCCTGCCCGGTCAGGGCCGCAACCAGCGCCGGATGGGCGTGACCCAGAATATTCACTGCGATGCCGGCCCCCAGATCCAGAAAACGGCGCCCGTCCACCTCGTCAATCCAAGAGCCAGCACCTTTGACAAAAGCCATTGGTGCGCGGTTATAGGTCGGCAGGATCGACGGGATCATTGGGGTACCTCACTTATCAAAGAGCTTTACGTGCCAGCAGCGGCAGTCTTTTGTCAATTGTGGATTAGTGAATCTCTGAAACGCTTTGCTTTGCAACCCCAGTTCGCCTTTGGCAGGACGCAGAGGGCCCTCAAATGGCGATAATCGCGGCACCCTTCCCCAAAGCGGCACAATTTTCCCCGACCGGGCGTACTTCAGGCTGGTGATAACACGAGCAAGGGTCTAACGCGGACAGCATGCAGACTGCTCCCAACCCACTTCTGGCCGCGCTTTTGATGGTCGTGGCGTCAGCCCTGATCGGGTTCACGTCCCTGCTGGCCAAGGCGCTTGGTACCGATGCCCTCGGGCCGGCGTTGCATCCGATGCAAGTCAGTCACGGCCGGTTCCTGTTTGCCCTGATCGCAGTGGCCACCGCCGCTGCCATCATCCGCCCCGCGATCATCCGCCCGCAATGGCGGCTTCACATGGCGCGCACGTCCTGTGGCTGGCTTGGTATCACACTCATGTTTGCCGCAGCCGCCCAGATCCCTTTGACGGACGCCACCGCAATCAGTTTTCTCAATCCGGTTTTCACGATGGTTCTGGCGATTCCGCTTCTGGGCGAACGGGTCGGTAGAATCCGCTGGTCAGCAGCCGCGATCGCTTTGATCGGAGCGCTGGTCCTGCTCAGGCCGGGAACGGCAGCCTTTCAGGTCGGCGCCCTACTGGCGTTGGCATCGGCGGTCATCATCGGACTTGAAGTGATCTTTATCAAGCGCCTGACCCGATCTGAGGGCGCCTTTCAGGTGCTTTTGATCAACAACTCGATGGGCTTGATTATCGCAACTGTTGCCGTAATCGCCGTTTGGGAACCACCGACAGGCCTGCAGTGGGCAGCACTGGCGTGTCTGGGCGTGTGCATGTCGCTCGCCCAGACCTGTTTTCTGAATGCCATGATGCGCGCCGACGCGAGCTTTGCCGTCCCGTTCAGCTATGGAACACTGGTTTTCGCCGCTCTTTATGACGCAGCCTTGTTCGGGGTGATCCCCGACAGCGTGTCATTGGCAGGGGCAGGGATCATCATTTCGGGTGCCGCTATGCTGGTTTGGCGCGAAGCCACGCGCCGCCGGACCGGATAACCCTATTTGCTGCGCGGTGTACGGGACAGATCGACCGGCACCTCAACCACAACGTCCTCGCCATTTTCAAACTGCAGCGTCAGGGTGATGCTCTCGCCATCGACCAACCCACGGGTCAGCCCCATGAGCATCACATGATCCCCGCCACGCTGCAAAAGATGACTTTCGCCCGCCTTTAGCAAAATACCCTCCTCAAGCTTGAGCATTTGCATCAGCCCTTGGTCGTTTTCCGCATGAGTATGCAGTTCGACACGCATGGCCACATCAGACGACACGCCAATCAAGCGCCGCGGTGTGTCACCCGAATTTAGGATCGCCATAAAGGCTGCCCCCGATTTTGCCGCAGGCCCCGAGGACCGTGCATAAGGTGCATCGATTTCAATAGAACCGGCAAGAGCCGGAGAGACAAGCACGGCAAAAACAGCCGCAGCCAAAAAAGAAGGTTTCATAATCATCACAATAGTCCCGGTAAAAAGCAGATCAGGTAGGTCAGACACGCGGTACCGCAGCGACCGGCGGGGCGCGCGCGGCACGCGTGTGGCACAAGCCACCCCGCGCAACCGCCTGGTCGCTTGTGCCCAACCTTTGCGGGGTGGTCTGTAGATCAATCGGCATCACTTGCGTGACCGGAGCGCCGCCACCAACGTTAAAGAACGATGTCGCGCAATCAGGACATTGACCGGCATGCTCTATAGGAGCGCCGGTGGCATCAACCGCAACCGTAAGTTGGCCAAATCCGGTACACAGAACCACCGAACCCATATTTTTTGCCTGACCACGCGCAACACCCAGCCCAACGGCCGTCACAAATATCAGCACACATAGCGCGGCATCAAACAGGAATAAAACAGGCCTCATGGCCACGTACCTAGCAACTCTTGCCCACAGTACAATGTGACAAAACACAAAAGCCCCGTTCCATTTTCAGGAACGAGGCCAATTTTTCTATGACAAAAAGAATATTAAGCGGCGACTTCTGCCTGTGCTTTTTTGGCAATATCTTTTTTGATTTTCAGGGCCTTGTCAGAAAGCTCTGCATCCTTCGACTTTGCAAGGAATGCGTCAAAACCACCACGGTGGTCAACGGTGCGCAATGCTGCTGCCGAAATTTTGAGTTTGAAAGACTGGCCCAGAACATCGGACATCAAAGTCACAACGTTAAGGTTCGGCAAAAACCGACGCCGAGTTCTATTTTTGGCGTGGCTGACATTGTTGCCAGACATCGGGCCCTTACCGGAAAGTTCGCAAACGCGCGACATGGGATGGATCCTCGTGCATCTAGTGAAAAATGACGCCGCCCAACCCCATGCTGGGAGCGCCCTGTAACAGTTGAGGCGTTATTTCCGACAGGGCGCGGGGAGTCAAGCGCAATTGCGGGCAAAAAGACAACCATCGGGTAACCGGCACCAGCACACCGGACTTACTCGGGCGACGCAGGGGCCACGGGCGGTTCGCTGCGCCACAAGGCCTGCAACATGTCTTTCGCCCCTCCGAGCGGCGAAAGGTCCCCCCGCGCCACGGCCTGTCCCAGCACGGCCATTTGCGCCATCATAACAGGGTCCTGTGTGAGGCGTGCCAACAAGCCCTGCCGGACTTCTTCGTCAAACCACTCACGCGCCTGCGTGGCCCGCCGCACATCCCAATAACCGGTCTGCCGACGCCAGGTCGCCAAAGCCTGCATTTCGCGCCACGCCGACTCAAGCCCGCTGGCCTGCAAGGCCGAAACCATCATCGCCTTCGGGAACCCCTCGGGGTCCTCGGGACGTTTGCGCAACAGACGCAACGCCCCCGCATAATCGGCACAGGTGCGGGTCGCCATCGGTTTCAGATCGCCATCGGCCTTGTTGACCAGAATCATGTCGGCGATTTCCATGATCCCGCGTTTGACCCCCTGCAGTTCGTCCCCTCCCGCAGGGGCCAACAACAACAAAAAGAGATCGGACATGCCCGCAACCATCGTTTCGGATTGACCGACCCCGACGGTTTCGATCAGCACCACATCGAAACCGGCCGCCTCGCACAGGGCAACCCCCTCGCGGGTGCGGCGTGCAACGCCCCCCAGATGCGTCTGGGACGGGGACGGCCTGATAAACGCATTCGGGTCGCGCGACAATCGCTCCATCCGCGTTTTGTCGCCCAAAATCGACCCGCCCGTGCGCGCCGAAGACGGATCTACAGCCAGAACAGCGACCTTAAGGCCCTGCGCCGTGAGCATCAGACCGAAACTCTCGATAAATGTGGATTTGCCGACACCCGGCGTCCCCGAGAGGCCGACCCGCAACGCCTGTCGCCCCGAGCGGGCGACGATCTCGGCCAGATGCCGCGCGTCCGTGCGATGATCGGAACGGCGACTTTCGACAAGCGTGATTGCACGCGCCAACGCACGACGCTCCCCCGCCAGAACCCCTTGTGCAAGCGTTTCAATCGTCATGATACCAGTCCCCGTCAAAAGTCCTCGTCAAGCAACATTGCCCAGCCTCGAAAGCAGTGCCCCTGACACCCGTTCGAGCGTCAGGGGCACCACACTGCCTTAGACAGACAGGCAGATGTATTTCATTTCCAGATAGTCCTCGATCCCGTGGCGGCTGCCCTCGCGTCCCAGCCCCGACTGCTTGACGCCGCCAAAAGGTGCAACTTCAGTCGAGATGATGCCGGTGTTGATTCCGACAATCCCGTATTCCAGCCCCTCGGACACCCGCGCGACACGGCTGACATCACGGGCATAAAAATACGCCGCAAGCCCGTAAATCGTGTCGTTTGCCATCGCAATCGCCTCTTCTTCGGTCTCGAACTTGAAGAGTGGTGCAAAAGGGCCGAATGTCTCGTTCTTTGCAAAAACCATGTCTTGCGTGGCGCCGGTTACGATGGTCGGTTCAAAGAATGTACCGCCCAGCGCGTG
>JBLIFE010000060.1:0-9465 GCA_047633515.1 Paracoccaceae bacterium
AGCGGGTAATCCTCACCTGTGAAATGTATACCCCCGCCCAGACTAACCCATTCAACCTTGTGCAACAAAGTGCCGAAACGGTCCTCGATCTGGGTCAACATCGCATCAAACAGCGAGAAGTCGCTGTTTTCACAATTGTTATGGATCATGAATCCCGAAATGCGGTCAACTACACCCTCGATCCGGGCCGGATCCCACTCCCCCAGACGACTGAACGGGCGCGCAGGATCGGCCAGATCGAATGTCGAGGAGCTGACCCCGGGGTTCAGACGCAGGCCACGGACAATGCCGGCAGACCTCTCCGCAAAACGGTCCAGCTGACTGATCGAATTAAAGATAATCTTATCTGCATGAGCGATCACTTCTTCGATCTCGTCGTCCCCGTAGGCGACACTATAGGCGTGCGTCTCCCCGCCAAATTCCTCGCGGCCCAGCCGGACCTCGTACAAGGAGGAGGACGTTGTCCCGTCCATGTAAGGGCGCATCGTGTCGAACACCGACCATGTTGCAAAACACTTGAGCGCAAGTAGTGCCTTGGCCCCCGACAAATCGCGAAGACGGGCAATTTTTTCCATGTTGCCGCGCAACGCGGCCTTATCGATCAGGTAATAGGGGGTCGGGATCGGTTGCACCGCAAGTACCTCATGAAACATCCACAGAGGCCCGATATACAAACCCAGTCTGTGTGTTTCAACCCACCGATTTATAGTAAATCGGAAGGGGTGCGCCCTGCGAAAAACGCATCAAGATTATCGAGGGCGCGAAATCCCATCGCATCCCGTGTCTGTACCGTCGCGCTCCCGATATGTGGCAGCATGAAGATGTTTTCATACCGCGATAGCGCAGGTTTGCCCCCCGGTTCGGTGACAAAACAATCCAGCCCTGCACCCGAGAGTTTGCCGCTTTCGATCGCGTCGATCAGCGCGGCCTCGTCAATAAGCGCTCCACGGGCTGTGTTGACGACAACAGCACCGTCAGGGAGCTGCGCAAACCGCTCTTTGTTCATCAACCCTGTCGTCTCGGGCGTCGCAGGGCAATGCAAACTCAAAAAGTCGGCCACGCCAAGCACACCGTCAATAGTGTCGTGATAAATAGCCCCCTGCTCTTGCTCGGGGGGCAACTTGCTGCGGTTGAAATAGTGGACCTCCATTCGAAAGCCGCGCGCCTTTTCGGCCATTGCACGCCCGACACGGCCCATGCCGATAATGCCCAGCCGCGCGCCGGATACCTGTTTGCCAACCATGAACGACGGGCTCCAGACATCCCACGCCCCACTGCGCACCAGCCGGTCTCCTTCGACCGCGCGCCGCGCAGCCCCGAGTAACAAGAGCATGGCGATCTCGGCGGTCGCGTCGGACAAAACGTCCGGCGTGTTGGTCACCGCGATGCCCCGCGACTTGAGCGCGGGCAGATCGCAATGGTCCACCCCGACCGAATGGTTCGCAATAATTTTTAATCGCGGATCAAGTTGTGCTGCAACCGCCGCCGAAAAATGTTCGGAGTGGCACGGGATCACCGCGTCGATCTTGGCACTCATGGCGATCAGGTCCCCGGCACTGCTTAGCCCGTCGTCAAAATTGATAATGCATTCGTAATCCCGCTGGGCACGCGCAAGCGTCGCATCGGATAATTTACGAGGTATCCAGACAACAGGCCGATCGGACATGACTTAACGCTTTCGAATTGTTTCGTCGTAAAAATCATAAAGCGCCATGCAGATCACGAATATCGAAATCAGCAAAAACGGCAAACCACCGTTAAAACCCGCAAATCCGGTCGAGATACTTTGCGACAGACCAAGCACAAAGGTCATCATCAGGCCTGTACCGACTGCAGCAGCAAGAAACTTAATCAGAGGTGTCATTCAATTCTCCTTCCAGAGCGTTAAAGTTCGGTTTTCAACATATTTTCAAACCAGCCTGCTGTGCGCAGCAGCCTGTCGTCTCTTTCGGCAGGTCCGATGATCTGCACCCCGATGGGCAACCCCGTAGCCCCCGACAAAAGCGGCAAAGTCACCGTCGGCAACCCGACAAGCGTCCACATCGAGCAAAAAACCGGATCCCCGGTGGCGGGACCGAACATCGGAGCCTCACCGGTGGCAGACGGCGCGATCACCCCGTCGAAGTCAACGAAGAACGCAGTAAAGTATTCTTCTGCCGACGTCATGACGCCAATGGCATCTTCGTATTGGGCTGCGGTAATCTTGCGGCCACTTTCGATCACAGGCTTCAGCGTTGGGCTGATCTGGTCCCAGTTGGCGGCGAACACTGTGTCCAGATGCTGACAAATCTCGTACTGGTGGATCGTCGCCTGCACAGCAACAAGGTTCACAAGCGCCGACACCGGCTGTATCCGCTCGACACGCCGAGGCCCAAGCGTTTCCAGAACAGCGTCCATCGCCTCTTGGCAATCAGGATCAAGCCTGTCGTGATAGGGCATGTCGAACCACGCAAACGAAGGTTCGACAGGAGCATCTGCCAAAGCACCCTCGCGCATAGCCGGACGGGGACGCGCGAAACTTGACGGATCGCGGGGATCATACGCTGACATAACGTCATTCAAAAGTGCGACATCTTCAAGTGTGCGCGCAAAGCCGCCCACCTGATCCAGAGACTTCGAAGTTTGCAAAATGCCGTGACGCGAAATCATGCCTCGCGTCGGCTTGAAACCGTAAAGCCCACAAAAAGACGCAGGCCGGATCACAGATCCGTTCGTCTGGGTGCCGATCGCCAAGGGCACATGAAATGCTGCAACAGCCGCGACAGATCCACTTGACGACCCCCCCGGCGTACGCTCGGGATTGTGGGGATTGCGGGTTTCAGCGGCGTGAACAAAGGCAAATTCGGTCGTCGCAGTTTTGCCCATGATAACCGCCCCTGCTTCGCGCAGACGATCGATAATTGCGGCATCGGCCTCGGGTTGGCGCCCCTCGAAAATCGGCGTTCCGCGGGCGGTCGGCAAATCGCGGGTGTCCACGATATCCTTTATCCCGACGGGCACTCCGTGCAAGGCGCCAACAGCGCGCCCCGACTGCCGGATCCTGTCCATTTCGGCGGCCTGTGCCAAAGCATTTTCAGGATCAATAAAAGCCCAGGCTTTCAGCGTCTCATCCGTCTGTGTGATCCGCTCAAGGCAGGCCTTGACCAGATCAACAGAACTCAGACGACCGCCTTTGATCTCGTTGGCCGCATTGACGGCCGACAATCCGTTTGCAGGGTCCTTGTGCCTCATGGAATGTACACACCAAAGAGGTAGTCAGGCAGCCAGAGTGCGATACCGGGGAACTGATACATCAGGAACATCGAGAAGATCACAATTCCCAGATATGGCATCAGTCCGCGGAAAATCTCCATCAACTCGATCTGCTTTTTGAGCACCCCTTTTAGATAGTACGCCGACATGGCCATAGGCGGGGTCAGGAAAGACGTTTGAAGGTTCAGTGCAACAAGCATCGCGAAGAAGTAGGGGTTGACGCCAAAGGTATCGAGCATCGGCAGAAAGATCGGCACAAAAATGATCAAAATCTCGGACCACTCAAGCGGCCAGCCAAGGACAAAGATGATCAACTGGGCAAGAACCAGGAACTGCCAAGGCTCAAGTTGCATGCCAACAACCCAGTGCTCGATGACGTCGTGACCACCCAGCAATGAAAAGACCGATGCAAATGTCCACGAACCCACAAAAAGCCAACAGACCATCGCAGTTGCTTTTGCAGTCAGAAAAACGCTTTCCTTGACCTTTGTCCAAGTCAATGACCGGTACAAAACCGCCAGAACAAGTCCGCCAAGCGCACCCATTGCTGCCGCTTCGGCAGGTGTCGCAAGACCACCAAGGATCGATCCCAGCACCAGAATGATCAAAACGAACAACGGCACAAAGGACACAAGCAGGTTGAGATAAATCTCGCTCTGTGGCGGGATATCCTTCAGGTTCGGCTTGGGTGCCAGCGAAGGCTTCATTTTCACGCGGACGATAACGTAAACGATATACATCCCCGCAAGCATCAGGCCGGGGAAAACGGCCGCCGCATAAAGCCGCAACGGAGAAAGTTGCGCAATCGCAGCGTAAACAATCAGCATGATCGACGGCGGGATCAGAATGCCCAACGTTCCGCCGGCACAAATCACACCCGAGGCGAAGCTTTTGTTATAGTTGGCATTCGCCATCGCAGGATAGGCCAACAAACCCATCAACGTCACAACCGCACCAACAATTCCGGACGCCGTTGAAAAGACAGCGCATGTCAGCAACGAAGCAATCGCCAGCGATCCAGGAAGATTTCGCGCCGCCATGAACAGCGAAAAGAACAAGCGGTCAACGATGTTGGCGCGCTCCACCACATACCCCATGAACAAGAACAACGGGATCGCGACCAGCGTGTCGTTCTCCATAACGGAATAGGTGTTCTGGTTCAGAAGGTAGAAAATATTGTTATCGAAGATACCAGAAAACGTTTCTGGAGCACCCTGATAGTAAGCATAGTAGCCAAAACCTACGCCCATGGCGAGCAAGGTGAATGCAATCGGGAAGCCAAGCAGTACCAGAAAAATAAACAGGCACAGCATGGCAATGGCGACTTGGGGATCGGTCATTTTCTATTCTCTTTAATTTGGAGGGTCGCCAAGACTTAGATTTTCGGCTCGTCCATATGCATCAGCATGTCTTCGGTTTCTTTGACGTCATCGATCCGGTCAAGCCAGACCCCCGTCTTCATCGCCATCCAGCAGCGCATAAGCTCCGCAACGCCCTGAAGCATCAAAAGAGCACCAGCAACTGGGATCAGCGTCTTGAAGAAATATATCTGGATACGTGCAGGGCTGTTCCAGCTCACTTCCTGATAGCGCCAGCTGTCAGATGCGATTTCCCAGCCGTACCAGAACAAAGCCATCATGCCCGGAAAGAAGAACAACAGGTAAAGGACAAAATCCACACGGGCCTGCCAACGCACCGAAAACAGGCGGTACACAACATCGCCGCGCACATGGGCGTCTTGCGCCAAAGCATAAGGGCCGGCCATCAAAAACAGCGCACCATACATTTGGACCATTACATCAAACGCCCAAACCGTTGGGGAGTTCAGCACATAGCGAACGAAAACCTCATAGGACACCGCAAGGGTAAGCACCATAATACACCAACCGAACCCGCGTCCGACCCAGGTACTGAGACTCTCAATGGAGTGAATAATCTTTGTCACGATTGTCGTCCCCTAAACATTGACGCACTTATGGAGCAAGGGCCGCGCGTTGGCGGCCCTCGCGTCTCATTCTTCAGGCCAAGCGATCAGCCGAAGTAGTGTTTGTAAGCCAGCTTATAATCAGGCTGGTTCAGGTTCAGGTAACCCAGAACGTTTTTCGCATATGCTTTCTGCGACTCGATAACCCGGGCAAAGAACGGATCTTCGCCAGCAATACGCTCTACAACCACGTCCCATGCTTCAAGTTGGGCCGCCATGACATTGTCAGGTGTCCGGAAGACATTTACGCCCTGCTCATCACGCAATGTGTTCAGATCGTCTGCATAACGCTTGGTGTTGTGCCAGTAGAAGTTCGAGTTCTCGGCCTCGGACGCATACTTCAGGATGGCTTTCAGGTCATCAGGAAGGGCGTTGTACTTCTTGGAGTTGAACGTGCACTCGAAGAATTCCTGGCTCTGGTGGAAAGAAGCAAGGTGATAGAACTTCGAGACGTCCTGCATACCAAAGTCACGGTCGGACGTCGGATTGTTGAACTCGGCCGCATCGATCAGGCCGGCTTTCATCGCAGGCTGGATTTCGCCACCGGGAAGCTGAACAACAGACATACCCATTTCAAGCAGAACGTCCGCCGCAAGACCGACAGTCCGGTACTTGAGACCAGCCATCTGCGAGACATCCTTGATCTCCTCCTTGAACCAGCCCAAAGGCTGTGCAGGCATCGGAGAGTTGAAGAACGACACAACATTCAAACGCAACTCGGCCATCAGCTCGTCAAACAATTCCTGACCGCCGCCATAGTGGACCCAGCCCAGAACTTCCTGGCTGGACCAGCCAAAGCATGGGCCCGTGCCGAACAAAGAAGCCGACTTCGACTTGGAGTACCAGTATGCCGGCACATAATGCGCAGCATCAAGAACACCGCGGTGAACCGCGTCTTGCATCTGGCTTGTTTTCACAACCGAGTCGACAGGCAGAAGGTCGATCACAAGATCGCCACCAGCCATCTGGTTTACCCGATCGACATAGGACTGAGCATTCTCGAGAAAGATGCCACCGCCCCATGCGGCCTGCATTTTCAGTGTTACGCTGTGGTTTGCAGCAATTGCCGGCGTCGCCAGAGCAGCCGCACCCGCAACAGCGGATCCGCGCAGGAATTTTCTACGGTTAACAATGTTAGTCATGTTTCCTCCCATGGAACTATTCAGAGCAACAACATCAGAGCCCGACGTTTCAGTTTTAACGCTCTCATAGCCCCTCCCGGAGGTTATTTTTTGAAAGCGCCCCGGCGTTCAACGCAGGATCAGGTCCCTTCAGCTCTCGCTTCGGTGACAAATCTATCGCAGCAAAATGCTTGAACTTCTAGCATTGTTTTCAATTTTCCATGCCGCAACTGCCGCAAAGGAACGCCCTGCATGTCGTTGATGCTAAAGCGGATCACGCGAAAATCAGGGCGTGACAATATGTCAGATTACATTGCATCCCCACACTACAGGTAGCTAGCGCTAACACCGCGTAACAGCACGTCAAATAATAGCTTTTAGACGGACGTGCGCACCGGTTCAGCCTAAAAACCAGCGTGTAAAAGTGCTCGCCTCTGGAAAATTGGATAAGAAATTTGACCAATATCAAGGAAATTTTCGCCCTCTTACCTCCGAAAAAATTGACCCATAAATATTCCAAGTAAGGGTCAGAAAGGAAAAAAGGCGCCTGTTCCCTGAATAGAATCAGAGCACGGGCGCCTTAAAGTGATTCGCCACTCAGCCAAAGAGCAGGTGTCGATCGTCAGGTTTGCGCAGGGCTGCCACGCAACTTGTCGCGGATCAGCTTTAGCAGCGGCAAGAAAATCAGGATGATCGCGATAATCGTAATCGGCCCCGCAATCGGCCGCGTAATGAAGATCGTGAAATCACCATCCGAGAACAACAACGACTGGCGCAACTTCGGTTCCGCAATCGGCCCCAGCACGATGGCAAGAACAGCAGGCGCAAGCGGGTAATCCAAAATCCGCAGGAAAAACGCTGCAAACCCGATCACCACCATCAACCTCACATCAAACATATCCTGATAGGCCGCATAAGTGCCTACCAACGACAGAATGAAGATCAACGGAGCAAGGATCGTAAAGGGCATCCGCAGCATCCACAAAAACAGTGGAATGAACGCAAGATTGACCAACAAAGCAATGATGTTCGAGATATAGAACGAACCGATCAAAGGCCAGACAAAGTCGGGCTGCTGCGAAAACAGCAGCGGCCCGGGCTGAAGCCCCCAGATCACCATGCCAGCCAACAAGACGGCCGTGGTCGGCGACCCCGGAATACCCAAAGTCATCATGGGCAACATCGCCCCTGTCGACGCCGAGTTGTTCGCAGCCTCGGGGGCCGCAATCCCGTCAATTGCTCCTTTGCCAAAAGACTTGGGGTCTTTTGACGTCATTTTGGCAACCCCGTAGGACATCAAAGCCCCCGGTGTCGCACCAGCGGCAGGCAAGATGCCGACAAAGAAGCCCAACAACGAGCCAATCATCGTCCCGCGCCACGCCTCGGGAAAGGTGCGGACGGACTCCATGATCCGTGAGAAACTCACGTCCACCTCTGTCATCGTCGAGCCATAGCGCGATGAGTTGATGGTCCAAATCATCTCGCCAATTCCGTAGACCCCGATCGCAAGCACAAGAAAGCGGATACCGTGCGAAAAGCCCGTGATATCCCCGAAAATCAGGCGCGGCTCCCCCGAGATGATATCGAACCCGACAGTCGCCAGAACCAATCCGATGCAGATCGAAAAGATCGTCTTTGGAATATCATCGCCCCCAAGGCCAACAAAGGTCGCAAAGGCCAGCAACATCAACGCAAAGATCTCGGGGTCTCCGAAATCAAGCGCCACCGAGGCAAGAGGCGGCGCAAAAGCAGTAAACAGGACATTCGAAACAGTGCCCCCAACGAACGACGCAAGAGCCGCCGTCACCAGCGCCTTGTCGGCATACCCCTTGAGCGCCATCGGCCGCCCGTCGAACGTGGTTGCCACCGCCGTTGATGCCCCGGGAATACCCAAGGTAATCGACGAAATCGCCCCCCCGTACATCGCGCCGTAATAGATAGCCGCGAGGAAGATCATCGGCGAAGTCGCCGTGCCAGTAAACTTCTGGATCACAAAAGTGAACGGCAACAGGATCGCCACTCCGTTCACAGATCCCAGTCCCGGCATCGCGCCAACAAACAAGCCAACGACAACCCCCAGAATCGCAAGCCCCAAGTTTATAGGCTCGAGCGCGACCCAGATTCCGCCCATGAGCGAAGATAAGATGTCCATATTAGTGTCTCCAATCAATCACATTCGATCCACCACCCTTACACAGGACAGCAAACAGTCCGTATCTTGCGGTTTCAGAGAAAAAGATCGTAAAGCGGTATGAACAGCGGCTCCAGATACCCTTTGGGCAGGAAAATCCGCATCGCCACATCGAAAAACAAAAAGAAGATGACGGGCAAAACAGCCGCAAGTGTCAACGTCAGCCACCACGCATGGCGCCCGAGCACCTTCATGTAGTAGATCATGAAGACGAACATCCCGCCGTAAAATCCGGCCAAGGCAATCAGAACAAGGAAGCCGAACAAACCGACGCCGACCATCAACAATACCTTGATGCCGTATCCGTCCAGAAACGGCTCTTCGGATACAGATTGCGGAGAGGTGCCCCGCACCCAGTTTACCCCGATCCAGACGGTGCAGACAAACATGATTCCGGATAACCAGAAGGGCCAGAACCCGCTTCCCGGGCCCTCCCCTTCGACCATCCAGATATTTGCAAATCTGGCTATTTCAGGGTCCCATGAGGGAGGCTCGCCACTCTTCCACATCAAATAGAGTGAGAAGACGCCTAGAATAACGGCGGTCACTATTTCGGCTTTACGCATTCTAAGGTCTCCTCACCCCAATGGTTTACTTGATTGCGCCGGATGCTTTAAGAATGGCCTCGTGGCGGCTCATTTGAACACCCCAATACGCCTTCATCTCGTCACCGGCCATGAAATCACCTGTGAGCGACTGCTTGGACTTGTATGTTTGCCATGCCGCGCTGTCATAAACCTTCTGGAACAGGTCTGTGTAATAGGCCGCCGCATCGTCGGACATGCCCGGTGCACCCACAACCGCACGCTGCATGAAGTAGGAGAAATCGCCCCCAACTTCCCTAAGCGTCGGAACATCAGGGAAGAGCGGCAAACGCTCGTCCGTAAAGGCCACCAGCGGGATCAGATCCCCGGATT
>JBLIFE010000061.1:0-9398 GCA_047633515.1 Paracoccaceae bacterium
GGCTTACCGCCCTCGGATTTACCGGCGTAAGGCTTACCGCCACCAGACTTGCCTGCATAAGGCTTACCGCCGTCCGACTTACCGGCGTAGGGTTTGCCGCCCTCGGATTTACCAGCATAGGGCTTCACGGCACCAGATTTGCCCGCATAGGGCTTAACAGCATCCGATTTGCCTGCATCCGACTTTCCAGAATAAGGTTTACCGATATACGGCTTCGGGCTGCCTTGCTCACTTCCGGCAGCCTGAATTGCCGGGACTTCGGCCCAGACCGCTGAAGGCGCGCCATCATCCTTGCTGGCGTCCGGCCCGTCAGGATTGTAGCTCGAGCGGGGTTTGTGATCCGACTGTCCACGATGTGCAGGCTTTGCGTCGGGACGCGGCGGACGTGGTGCCCGCGGCGCCGAAGACGCCGGCGGACGCGGTGAAAAGCCTGCGTCCTGCGGTGCGGCGTCCAGTTGGGTCAGAACGGCACCGTCTTCGAGCTTTAGATCAGAGCCAACTTCGGCAAGAAAATCTTTGACACTCGATTGCTTGATTTCGACATAACTGAAGTCGTCACGCAGGCGAATAGCCCCGATATCGTCTTTCGAAAGCCCGCCAACCCGACACAGCAGCGGCAATATCCAGCGCGGTTCGGCATTTTGGTTGCGCCCAAGGGACAGCGAGAACCACGTGGACGGCCCGAATTCGCGGTGCTGGCGCGGCTCTGGTACGGCCCCGGCCGCGGCAAGCTCTTCGGGAGCGGATTGTTTGCTTTGGTAAAGCCGCAGGTAAGCAGCAGCGATCTGGTCAGGGTCGAATTGCGCCGTCAGTTTTGTGACAAAATCACGCTCGCCCTCGGTGATCGGCTCCAGCCATGCAGGATCACCCAAAAGCCGCTCTTCATCACGGGCGATAACTTCGTCAGCAGACGGCGGATTGGCCCAAGTGGCACTGATCTTGCCCATCTGGAGCAGGCGCTCGGCCTTTTTGCGAAAGCGGTGCGGCACAATTAGCGTGCTGATACCCTTGCGCCCGGCGCGGCCCGTACGACCCGAACGGTGCAAAAGCGTATCAGAATTGTTTGGCAATTCCGCGTGGATAACCAGCTCCAGATTGGGCAGGTCGATACCGCGCGCCGCGACGTCGGTTGCCACACACACCCGCGCACGACCGTCGCGCATGGATTGCAAGGCGTGGGCCCGCTCGTTCTGGCTCAGCTCGCCAGACAAGGCCACGACCGCGAAACCCCGGTTCGAAAAGCGGGTTGTCAGCCGGTTGACCATGATACGCGTATTACAGAACACGATTGCATTGGTCGCCTCGTAGTAGCGCAGAACGTTGATAAGCGCGTTTTCGGCATCTTGAGGTGACACGCTGAGTGCACGATATTCGATGTCCGAATGCTGCGACTTTTCGGCAACAGTTTGCACCCGCACCGCATCTTTTTGGTAGCTGCGGGCGAGGTTGGCAATCGCATGAGGCACGGTTGCTGAGAACATCAACGTACGGCGATCCTCGGGCGATTCGCCAAGGATAAACTCGAGGTCTTCGCGAAATCCAAGGTCCAGCATCTCGTCGGCCTCGTCCAGAACGACGGCTTTAAGCCCCGTCATATCCAACGATCCACGCGAAATATGATCGCGCATCCGGCCCGGCGTGGCGACCACAATATGGGCACCGCGGTCAAGCGCACGCCGCTCGTCACGCATATCCATGCCCCCTACGCAGGAAGCAACAATCGCGCCAGTCTTGGCAAAAAGCCACGCCAACTCGCGCTTAACCTGAAGCGCCAACTCGCGAGTCGGGGCAATAACAACAGCCAGCGGCTTGCCAGCAGCACCAAAACGCTCGGCTTCGCCCAGCAAGGTCGGGGCTATTGCAAGCCCGAACCCTACGGTTTTGCCAGAACCGGTTTGTGCGGAAACCAACAGGTCCGCGT
Source organism: Paracoccaceae bacterium (assembly GCA_047633515.1). Taxonomy (GTDB): domain Bacteria; phylum Pseudomonadota; class Alphaproteobacteria; order Rhodobacterales; family Rhodobacteraceae; genus JBLHUT01. The sequence goes on from JBLIFE010000061.1 coordinate 1,922, forward strand.
TGCCCAGCGCAGGGTCGGTTACAGCCTCTTGAACAGGCGTCAAAGAATGGTAGCCCTGTTGCTCCAAAGCGTCGGAAATCGTTTTTATCACGGTGAACTCGTTTTCATTTCGCGGCTCTCGCGCGGCGGGGAGGCCGGCATCACGCAGTTTAGCTCATCAGAGCCTATGCCCCCGGAGCGAAAATTTTCTATAGACGTAATTTCAGTGAATGTACAGGCCTGCATCGGGTGCTTTGATTTTCGCAATACGCACAGACAACAGCCACCACCCCACAGATCAAAAAGAAAATGCCGTCGCATCCTTCAACCGGTGCCCGCCTTGGTCATAAAAACGCTGACATGACTTGAATAAAGGGTGGCGTGTCGCTTTCAAACGCCGGTTTGCACCACAAGCGGATAGAACTGGCGGATCAAACGCTGGAAACCTGTACAATGTTCCTTTCTGTCTTCGATATGTTCAAAATCGGCCTTGGTCCTTCGTCGTCGCACACGATGGGCCCAATGGTCGCTGCGGCCCGGTTTTTGGATCGTTTGCGCCAGTCCGCGTTCACGGCATCAGGCCTGCGCGCCTCGCTGCACGGTAGCCTCGCCTTTACCGGTGTCGGACATGCAACAGACCGGGCCTTGATCCTCGGGCTGGCAGGTTTTCGCCCCGAAACCTATGACGCAGCCGCCGCAGATCGGGCGTTTGCCACAATCGTTCAGACACAAATGATCACACCACCGGATCTGCCACCATTACGGTTCGACCCAAAAGCCGATTTGACGTTCGATTTCGGCCCGGCGCTTGCGGGCCATGCCAACGGCCTGATTCTGATGGCGACCGACGCCCAGAATGATGTCATCGACCAGCAGACATATTACTCGATCGGCGGCGGCTTCGTCGTGACCGAAGCAGAGTTGACCGCAACGTCGCAGCAGACGACCGGATCGACGGTGCCCTATCCTTTTGGCACTGCCACAAGCATGCTTGAAATGGCCAGTTCCAGCGGGTTGAGCATTGCCGAGATGAAGCAAGCAAACGAACAGGTACATCAAAGCGTCCATGACATCCGCGGCGGTATCGCACAGGTCTGGCAGGTCATGAACACCTGCATCGAGCGGGGACTTCAGGCACCCGAAGGTGTGCTTCCGGGGGGGCTTGGCGTGCGTCGGCGCGCACCGGCAATCCACCGCGCCCTCATCGAAGAACGTGGCCGGAACCAAAGCGCCCCGCATCAGATCAACGATTGGATCGCAACCTACGCCATGGCCGTGAACGAAGAAAATGCCGCCGGCGGGCAGGTCGTGACCGCCCCCACAAACGGCGCCGCAGGCGTGGTGCCTGCCGTGCTGCGCTATTGGCTTGATCACGTGCCCGGTGCCAGCAGTGCGCGCATCGACACCTTTTTGCTGACCGCCGCCGCCATCGGCGGACTTGTGAAAAACAACGCCTCAATTAGCGGTGCAGAGGCCGGATGCCAGGCCGAGGTCGGAAGTGCCGCGGCGATGGGGGCCGCGGGATTGTGCGCAGTGCTGGGCGGCACCCCCGCACAGGTCGAGAACGCCGCAGAAATCGCGCTTGAGCACCACCTCGGGATGACATGCGATCCGGTCAAAGGGTTGGTTCAGGTGCCGTGCATCGAACGGAACGGTCTGGGCGCGATCAAGGCCGTTTCCGCCGCATCGCTGGCTCTGCGCGGAGATGGCACACATCTTGTATCGCTGGATGTCTGTATCGAAACCCTGCGCCAGACCGGCTGCGACATGAATGCCAAATACAAAGAAACCAGCCTCGGCGGGCTGGCGGTAAATGTTCCCAATTGCTGACCCCTTGAGTACATTGCGATCAAATCTACCCACGCTTCTGTTTCCAGTTGCACCCGACGACGAGGCTTGGTGAAATGCGGATGAGCCAAAGCAAACCGTCGCCTTGTGGCCGCGAAACCCTTCAAAACCGGAGCCCCCATGGCCTATACCTATGATGACCAGAACATTTTCGCAAAAATCCTGCGTGGTGAAATTCCGAACCAGACCGTTCTTGAAACCGCGCACACGCTTGCCTTCAATGACATCTACGCGCAGGCACCGGTGCATGTTCTGGTGATCCCCAAAGGGGCTTACGTCAATTACGACCACTTCGCGACAGAAGCCGGCGACGCAGAAATCCTTGACTACACGCGGGCAATCGCCACGATCTGCAAACAGACCGGAGTTTCTCCGGGGGATGGAAATCTTGGCTTTCGCCTGATTTCCAACGCAGGCGAGGCCGCCATTCAGGAAGTCCCTCACCTGCACGTCCACGTGCTAGGCGGGCGGATACTGGGGCGGATGCTGGCCAAACATCCCGACTGATCGATCGGTTTCCGACCGCACCGCGCAAGCGGTGCCACCGCCCGTCGCGGCCACGCCCTTGCTCACAATGCCCGCAGCCCTGCCGCGACGGGCAACACCCCTGTTTCACACAATGCCAGCCGAAACCTGCCTGCAACGACGACGACGACGGGGGGGGGGTGATCAGTACCCTCGGGCGCGATCAACCAGATGCAAAAAGGGCAGTTCGGCCTCGCCGCGGCGGATATTCTCGGCAATGACCCGCGACGCGCTCGACGGGCGGGTTTCCGAGGCAATATGCGGTGTGATCGTGACATTCGGATTGGCCCAGAAAGGATGCCTGCCGGGCAAAGGTTCCTCGCGAAACACATCCAGCGTCGCATGCGCGATATGCCCCGAAGCCAGCCCCGCAAGCAACGCATCATCGTCAATCAAAGGTCCGCGCCCGGGGTTCACGATCACAGCCCTGGCAGGCATCATCGCAAGGGCTTTTTCATCGACAATATTGGTCGTCTGGGCTGTTAAAGGAAGAAGCAGTACCAGAATTTCCGAAGTACCCAGCGCCTGTGCCAAGCCGCTTTGTCCACTCAAACAGGTGATCCCGTCGATCTGTTTCGGCGTCCGGCTCCACCCGGTTACCGCAAACCCCAGCGACGCCAGCGTCAGCCCGCACGCCCGACCCAGCGCCCCGAGGCCCAGAATAGTGACCTGACGGTCACCAGCCAGCGGCGGAACATGATGCAGATCGTCCCATCCTCCGGCTTTGCGAATATGAACATCCATTCCAAGGTGATGACGCAGGACATGCCCTGTCACCCACTCGATCATCCCCTGCGTCAGCCCCTCGTCAACCATCCGCGCAAATGGCTGGACCAGCGTTTGATTGCCGACGGCATCCTCGACCCCCGCCCAAAGGTTCAGCACCGCCTTGGTGCGTGAATAGGGCGTAAAATCCTGAACCGTGCTGTCGGGAGCGTAGATAATATAATCCACCGTCTCGGGAGGGCCAAGGTCAGGGCCAAGCTCTGCCACAATCCCGGCCTGCTCGAATGCCTTGCGCAACGGGGCTTCGTATTCTGCCCAGCTGTCAGGCTTGGCTGCAAAAAGAACGCGGATACTCATCGGGTCTTTCCTCTTGGTCTATGAACATGGGCGGATTGTACCAGTCCGAATGCCACCAACAGCACCAGCATCGCCGAGCCGCCATAACTCACCAGTGGTAACGGTACGCCCACCACAGGTGCAAGTCCCATCACCATCGACATATTCACCGCAAAGAAAAAGAAGAATGTGCCCGATATTCCCAAAATCAGCAGCGATGAGAAACGGTCCTTGTTCTGAATGGCCGACGCAATGCACAACACGATCAATACAGCATAAAGCACCAATAGGGAAATCGCCCCGACAAAGCCGAACTCTTCCGCGAGTGTCGTAAAGATAAAGTCGGTGTGTTTCTCGGGCAGGAAGTTCAGCCGCGACTGGGTGCCTTGCATAAAGCCCCGCCCCGTCCAGCCCCCCGAGCCCAGCGCGATTTTGGACTGGGTGATGTGATACCCTGCCCCCAACGGATCATTGTCGGGGTTCAGAAATGTGTCGATCCGGCGAAACTGATAATCCTTGATCAGCTGCCACGGTGTTCCCCTACTGGCAAAAACCGCCGCCACAAGCCCAACCCCCGAACCGATTACTCCGACGAAATAGGCCCAGTGGACGCCGGCTGCGAACATCACAAGCCCGCCTCCCGCCACCAACAGGATCGCGGTGCCTAGATCGGGCTGGCGCAACACCAGAAACGTCGGCAACAAGATCATGAATACCGGTACAATCACCCAGAATATCCGCGACACCTTTTTGATATCCAACCAGTCATAATAGGCCGCCAACAGCATCACCGAAGTAATTTTGCACAGCTCGGACGGCTGCAACCGCATAAAGCCAAGGTCGATCCACCGTTGCGCGCCCATCCCCGTGACACCGAAAAATTCGACCACAAGCAAAAGCACCACCGAACCGACATAGGCAAGCGCCGCAAGGTTGCGCCAGAAATAGATCGGCACCATCGCCACACCGAACATCAGCACCATGCCCAGCGCAAAGCGCTTCATCTGGGGTTCGGCCCATTGACCCAGCTCGCCACCGGCAACCGAGTACAGCATGACAAAGCCGACGCTCGCAATCGCACTCAGCACCAGAATGATCGCCCAGTTCAGATGCAGCACCTTGCGAAATCCGCTTGGTACGGTCTTGAGATTGTATTCAAGATAACTCATGCGCGGTCACTACGCGGTATAGGACGGACCACATTTTCTCCATCATAAAGCAGCAACTCCTGTTGGCGTTGCTCGATCTGTCGATGCTGGGACTCGGGATACGCGTCAAGGGGCGGCAACCCGCCATACTCGGCCTGCAACAGAATATCGCGCGCAACAGGAGCCGCCGCCGCAGACCCGCCCCCACCATGCTCGACCACCACCGACACGGCATATTTTGGATTATCGAACGGCGCATAGCCAACAAAAAGCGCGTGATCACGCTGCTCCCACGGAACGTCCTCGTTGCGCACCACAACCGAGCGGACCTGCGAGGTGCCGGTTTTGCCAGCCATCTGCTTGCCCTCGGCCAGAATACGGCTGCTGTATCCGGTGCCGCCACGGTGGTTGGACACCGCATACATCGCCTTGCGCACCTGACCCAGTGTCGTCGGCCCCAGCCCCAGAGGGCCTGAATTGACCACTGGCTGCTCGATCCCTTCGATCGACTTGACCAACCGCGGTGACACACCCGTCCCCGTGGCCAGCCGCGCGGTCATCACAGCAAGCTGCAACGGGGACGCCAGAACAAAGCCCTGCCCGATAGAGGCATTCAGGCTATCGCCCACCACCCAGTCCTGTTTGTAACGGCGGAACTTCCAATCCTTGTCAGGTGCCAGCCCTTCGGCCACCGCAGACAACGGAATATCGAACCGTGTCCCCAAACCCAGCTTTCGGGCCATCGCACTGATCCGCTCGATGCCCGCGCGCTGCGCCAGTTCGTAATAATAGACGTCGCACGATTGCTTGAGGCTGTCATGCATATCGATCCAGCCGTGCCCGCCCCGTTTCCAGCAGTGAAACCGCCGCCCGCCTACCTCGGTGTAACCCGGGCAATACACTGTTTCGCCGGCGGTGATCACGCCCCCTTCGACCGCCGCAAGCGCCGTGACCATCTTGAAGGTGGAACCGGGCGGATACAGGCCCTGCACCGTTTTATTGGCCAACGGGCGATAAATATTCTCTGTGAGGCTGCTGTAGTCCAACTGACTGATGCCGCGCACAAATTTGTTCGGATCATACGAGGGCGCCGACCCCATCGCCAATAGATCACCGGTTTGCACATCCATGACCACCGCTGCGGCGCTTTCGCCCGCCAGACGCGCCTGCACAAAGTTTTGCAGACCCGCATCGATGGTCAGTTGCAGATCCGCCCCCGACGCCCCTTCACGGCGGTCAAGCTCGCGCATCACACGGCCCCTTGCATTGACCTCGACCCGCTTGTTGCCCGCCGCCCCCCGCAGCACACCTTCCATCTTTGCCTCTACACCGACACGACCGATCTGAAACCGCGGGGTCAGCAGCAACGGATCGGGCTTTTCTATCTGGCTGAGGTAATAGTCACTTACCGGCCCCACATACCCCACAAGATGCGCAAAATCCTGATCGCGCGGATAACGGCGCGACAATCCGACCTCGGGCGACACCCCGGGCAACGCCGGCCCGTTTACCGCCACCTCGGCCAGATCATCCCAACTCAGCCGGTCAGCCACAGTTACGGCCACACCAGGGTTGGCGCGCAGCACCTCGGCGCGGGCCTTTTCGATCTCGGCATCCGTTAGCCCGATCAGGGCCCGCAATCGCATAAAGGTCGCATCAAGATCGTCCACATCCGCCCGCTTGATGACGATCCTGTAGGTCTGTTCATTCTGCGCTATCGGCACGCCGTTGCGATCAAAGATCAAGCCGCGTACGGGCGGCAACAGATCGTAACGGATGCGGTTGTCTTCGGCCAGAAGCCGGAACCTGTCGGCCTGATCAACCCCGAGATACCGCATGCGCGCCGCCAGAACGCCCATAACGCCAACCTGTACCGCCCCGATAAAAAGGCCGCGCCGCGTGATCAGACGCGCACTCTCTTCGGTTTCTTTTACGGGTCGTTTCACAGGCGCGCTCCCAATGCTGTGACCTCTTCGGGCGAGGCCTTGCGCACGTCAAAGACAAAATACGACACCCCGACCACTAAAGGGTAGATTAGCGTCGTAAAAAATCCACGTAGCACGGAAAGCCCCAACGGAGGCCGGTCAACAACCAACAGCGCAAGGACCAGATGATTGGCCGCCACCACGGCCACAATCACTCCCGTCACCAATGTCCACTCCAGTATGAACGGCATTCCCCGGCTCATATCCTGCCGCGCGCGCAAAAACTCGGATCCTAGCAACATCAACAACGCCCACAGCCCCGGTGGCCTGTGAAAAATAAGGTCACAGACCAGAAAGACGCCAACAATGATTACTGCCGGTACGTAACCCGGACGGCGCAGCACCCAGGCAAACGTCAGCGCCAGCATCAGATCAGGCCCCGGCAAAGCCCCCGGCGCACTGTCCAACGGCAACAGTCGGAAGAACGCAAAGATCGACACAAGAAGCACGAAAACGCCTCGGAACAGCCACATCCGGGCGGCAATCGGATCAACCATCATCGCCCCCTGCTGCAAGGCCTGTTTCCTCAGGCGTGGCATCCGTCAGTGGCACGGGCGGCTCCACCTGCTGTGAGGGCACAATCAGCCCGCCGGTGTCGTTGATCACTTCTGCACGGTGACTGCGCAGCACGCGCAAAAACTCAAGCCGCTCGTAATCGGCACTCAACCGCACACGCAAGCGGCGATCCCGCCCCTGCGTCACCTGCCCGACAAGCAGACCAGCCGGAAAAACTCCCCCGTCCCCCGAGGTCACGACCTGATCACCGGGGCGCACAAGGTCGGCGTTCTCCAGAAAATCAATCGGGGGTGCACTGCTGTTATCACCGGTCAAAATTGCTCTTTGCCCCGAGGGTTGCAGCGTTATCGGAATACGGCTGGCGGAATCGGTCAGAAGCAGAACCCTGCTTGTGCTCCGCCCCACGCCGCTAAT
>JBLIFE010000062.1:0-9367 GCA_047633515.1 Paracoccaceae bacterium
ATCGCGCTGTCGGGCGTTGCACAATTGACGCCTGCGTTTGCGGATCCGGTGCCCGCCGATTGGCCTGCGGTCACCGCCGAGGCTCGTGGACAGACTGTCTATTGGAACGCTTGGGGGGGGTCGACCACGACCAATGATTTTCTTGCATGGGTCGGGGCGCGTGTGTCGCAGCAGTACGGCGTGACGCTTGAGCACGTGAAGCTGACCGATACCGCTGATGCCGTCAGCCGTGTGCTGGCCGAGAAAAGTGCGGGCAAGGACGATGGTGGTGCGATTGATATGATCTGGATCAACGGCGCAAATTTCGCCGCCATGAAACAGGCCGGTTTGTTGTTTGGCCCCTTTGCCGAGGATCTTCCGAACTGGGGTCTGGTCGATATCGAGGGTAAAACGGTTCAAACCGATTTCACCGTCCCTGTCGAAGGGTTCGAGTCGCCGTGGGCCATGGCGCAGGTCGTTTTCATTCATGACACGGCGCGGCTCAAGGCGCCTTTGGGGTCGATGAATGCGCTGCTCGAATGGGCAAAATCCAACCCCGGCCGGTTTACCTTTCCACAGCCGCCCGATTTTCTCGGCGCGACATTTCTGAAGCAGGCATTGATTGATCTGCTCGAGGACCCGACGGTTCTGCAATCTGCTGCGGGCGACAATTACACGGAAGTTACCGCACCACTTTGGGCGTTTCTCGAAGAGTTGACGCCGAATTTGTGGCGTCAGGGGCGGGCCTATCCGCAAACCGGACCGCGCCAGTTCCAGTTGATTGTCGATGGCGAGGTCGATCTTGCGATTTCGTTCAGCCCCGGCGAGGCCTCGGCGGCGATTGCGAATTTCCAACTACCCGAAACCGCGCGGACCTTTGTTCTGGACAAGGGGACGCTTGGAAATGCGTCCTTTGTCGCGATCCCCTACAATTCGGGAGCCAAGGCCGGCGCGATGGTCGTTGCCAATTTCCTGATGTCTGGCGAGGCGCAGGCCCGCGCACAGGACCCGTCGGTTCTGGGCTACGGCACGGTGCTTGATATGGCCAAACTGGCGGCCTCAGAGCGAGCGGCGTTTGACGGTCTGTCGCTGGGCGTTGCCACGTTAAGTCCTGCCGAGCTTGGTCAGGCGCAGGCCGAACCCCACCCCAGCTGGATGACGCGCATCAGCGCAGACTGGATCTCGCGCTACGGCGTGACGCAGTAACGGGGCGGCGGTTTCCGGCATGCCGGCCTTTGGTCCTGTCGGGGTGAAACGGCGACTGCGCTTTGCGTGGTTGCCGTATTTGACCTTGGCGGCAATGCTGGGACCTGTGCTGGCGGGTCTGGCGGGGACAATCGCGCCTGCCTTCGGGTATTTGCCCGCCGCAGGACAAAGCGACTGGGGCCTCGATGCGTTTCGCACGCTTGTCGAGTGGCCCGGATTTAGCCGCGCGGCGGGGGTCAGTGTCTCGACCGGGTTTCTGGCAACGGGGCTGTCGTTGTTGATTGTGGTGCTCATCACTGCAGGCTGGCAGGGGCGAGCGGCTTTTGTTGTGTTACAGCGTCTTTTGTCACCGCTGCTGGCGGTGCCCCACGCGGCGGCGGCCTTTGGGCTGGCGTTTTTGATTGCGCCCTCGGGCTGGCTGGTGCGGCTGGTGTCGCCGTGGGCGACAGGCTGGGAGCAGCCGCCCGATGTGCTGATCGTTCAGGATGCCTTCGGGCTGGCGCTTGTGGCGGGGTTGGTCGCAAAAGAAGTGCCGTTTTTGTTGCTGATGACGCTGTCGGCTTTGCCACAGGTCGACGGACACCGCAGCGCGGCAGTCGCAGGAGCGTTGGGATACGGGCGCGTCACGGGGTGGATAAAGGCGGTGTTCCCACGGGTTTATGCGCAAATCCGGCTGCCGGTTTATGTGGTGTTGGCCTATTCGATGTCGGTTGTCGATGTGGCCGTGATTTTGGGCCCGAACACCCCGCCCACTTTGTCCGTGCAGATTGTGCGGTGGATGAATGACCCCGACATTGCCTTGCGGCTTCAAGCGGCGGCGGCGGCGTTGGTTCAGTGTGCGCTTGTGCTGGGGGCGTGCGGCGTCTGGCGGCTTGGCGAGAGCCTTGTGGCGCGACTGGGCCATATCTGGATTATGCGGGGCGGGCGCGGAATGTGCGAGGGGACATTGCAGGCTTTCGGCTTGATTGCCGGAGTTGCCTCGGCGCTTGCGGTGGTTCTTGGGTTGGCAGGGTTGGCGGTCTGGTCGTTGGCGGGCTTCTGGAGTTACCCTGACCTGTTGCCTGACACTCTGACGTGGCGCAGCTGGATACGGCACGCACCCGGATTGTGGGATGCGGCGCGCGAGACGCTGATTGTGGCGTTTGTCGCAACGGCTGTGGCGCTTGTCCTGACGCTGGGTTGTCTTGAGGCCGAGCACCGGTTCGGCTTGCGGCTGGGGCCGGGTGGCGTTTTTCTGCTTTATGTGCCGCTGCTGGTGCCGCAGACGGCCTTTTTGCCCGGATTGCAGACCTTGATGCTGTCGGCGGGGTTCGAGGTGGGGCGCGGGCCGGTAATTCTGGCGCATCTGGTGTTCGTGTTGCCGTATGTGTTCTTGTCGCTCGGGGATCCGTTTCGGGCGTGGGACACGCGGTTTGGCACGATTGCGTCGGCGTTGGGGGCGGGTCCTGACCGGGTGTTGTGGGCGGTGCGCCTGCCGATGTTGCTGGCGCCGTTGCTTACGGCGTTTGCGGTCGGGTTTGCGGTTTCTGTCGGGCAATATCTGCCGACGCTTCTGGTTGGCGGGGGGCGTGTTGCGACGCTAACAACAGAGGCGGTGTCTCTGGCTGCGGGAGGTGACCGGCGGGCGATTGGTGTGTTCGGCCTGATGCAAACTGTGGCTGCTTTTGTGCCGTTTTTGATTGCTGTCGTGGTGCCTCCGCTTGTGTGGCGCCACAAAGGGGGAATGCGGAATGGATAAGTCTGCGACAGGGTCGGGTTTGCAGTTGTGCAATATCTGTATCACGCAAGGGGCGCGTCGGCTTGTCGTGCTGGACACAACCGTGGCGCCGGGCGAGGTACTGAGTGTGATGGGACCAAGCGGGGTGGGTAAATCAACGCTTTTGTCGTTGATCACCGGCACTTTGGCACAGGGTTTTAAGGCAACAGGCCGGATTGTTCTGGAGGGGCGCGATATCACGCAACTTGCTCCGGACCAGCGCAAGGTCGGGATCCTGTTTCAGGACGATCTGCTGTTTCCGCATCTGTCGGTGGGGGCAAACCTTGCCTTTGGATTGTCGGCACGGATCACAGGAAAGGCTGCGCGGCGTCAGCGGATCGAAGCGGGGTTGGAAGAGATCGGTTTGGCCGGCTTTTTCGACCGCGATCCTGCGACGCTTTCGGGGGGGCAAAAGGCGCGGGTGTCTTTGATGCGGATGTTACTGAGCGAGCCGTCGGCGCTGCTGTTGGACGAGCCGTTTTCGCGACTTGATGCGGGGCGACGTGCGCAGATACGGACTTTGGTTTTTGATACGGTCCGGTCGCGGGGGTTGCCGTGTATTCTGGTCACTCATGACGCAGAGGACGCGGCGGCAGCCGGTGGGGATGTCGTGGAGGTCACGCCGTAGAAAGTCGTGGAGGTCACGCCGTAGAAAAAAGCCGCCCCAAAGTAGGGCGGCCGGCCTTTTTGTGGCACCATTATTGCTCAATAATAGGTGAGTGTGGTCGCCTTGCCGCGGAAAATGTGGTAGGCCAGCGCGGTGTAGGCTAGGATCATCGGCAACACGAAAACTGTTCCTGCAAGGATGATGATCAACGCCTCGGGCGCGCTTGCGGCTTCGTAAATCGTGAGCTTCTCGGGCACGACGTACGGATAGAACGAATAGGCCAGACCGAAGAACGCCAGAATGAACAAGGTCGTACCAGCCGCAAACGGAAACCAGGCAAATCTGTCATTCGTCGTGGGTAACCGTCGCAGCCCGATCCAGAGCAAGACGACCAGCAGCCCCGACATCAACGGCAAGGGAGCCAGCAGCATAATTTCGGGAAAAGCGAACCACTTCTCGAAAATGCGCTCGCTGACCAGAGGCGACGCGACAGAGATCGCCGCCATGCCAAGGATCAGGCCCCAAAGCCCGCCTTGTGCCCAACTGAGTGATTTGAGCTGTAACCGACCATCTGTTTTCAGGATCAGCCACGCCGCCCCGATAAAGCTGTAACCGACGGTCAGGAACACTGCCGTCAAACACGAGAATGCCAGCGTCGCGGGGGTGTGGTCCAGCCCCATGATGTACATCCCCAGCATGAAGCCTTGTGATAGTGATGTGACCAGCGATCCAGCAAAAAACGCCCAGTTCCACGCCGGTTTGAACCGTGGCGGGGCCTTGACCCTGAACTCGAATGCGACGCCGCGCAGGATCAAACCGACCAGCATGATCGCGACCGGCAGATAAAGCGCGGTCAGGATTGCGCCGTGCGCTGAGGGAAACGCCACCAGCAACAACCCGATGGCCAGAACCAGCCACGTTTCGTTTGCATCCCAGAACGGTCCGATCGAGGCGACCATCCGGTCTTTTTCGGCGTTGTCGGCAAAGGGAAACAGCACTCCCACGCCCAGGTCGAACCCGTCAAGCACGACGTAGATCAGGATCGATGCGCCCATCAGGCCGGCAAAGGTCAATGGCAGCCAGACGGCGGGATCTCCGAACAATGTCATCATCTGTTTTACTCCGCAGGTGTGAAGGCGGCGACCTCTGCGGCCTCCGCACGGGGACGCAAGGGGATGGGTTCTCCGCGCGAGGCCATGCGCGCAAGGTAGGTCAGAACCGCGATATAGATCACCGTCAGTACCACATAAACCGTCAAGTACATGATCAATGTGCCAAGAACCAACGGAGCGGGCACATCGGCCACTGCATCTTTGGTCATCAAAAGTCCGTCCACCAGCCACGGCTGACGCCCGATTTCTGTTGTGTACCAGCCAGCCAATGTGGCGATCCACCCCGAAAAGGTCATTGCGACAAGTCCGAACAAGGCAACCTTTGGCAGAGCTTCAACCGACCAGCGTTTGCCGGTGTTTTTGTCGCGGCGGGCCAGCAAGGCAAGGATGCCCCAACTGATGGCGAGCATTGCCATGCCGGTCCCGACCATAACGCGAAAGCTCCAGAACACTTTGGCCACGGGCGGGTGCAACACTGTGCCGTCCTCGGCGATAAAGTCGTTCAGGCCGGGCACAATCCCGTCGGCTCTGTGGGTCAGGATGATCGACGCCAAATTGGGCACCGCGATTTCAAAACGGTTCTCGCGGGCCGCCTCGTCGGGGAGTGCGAACAAGATCAGCGGTACATTCGGCCCTGTTTCCCAGTTGCCCTCCATTGCGGCAATCTTTTGCGGCTGGTGCTCCAGCGTATTGAGCCCATGCATGTCGCCGGCAAAAATCTGGATCGGGATCAGCAACGCGGCCAGTGCCACACCAAAGCGCAAAGTCGCCATAACTCCCTCTGTCTTGTCGCCCATCAAGCGGCGCAGGGCCGACATTCCGGCAATGACAAACGCTGCGGTCAAGCCGGATGCCAGCAACATGTGGCTCAACCGGTAGGGTAGGGACGGGTTGAAGATAACTTCGAACCAGTTGGAGGCAAAAACCACGCCGTCGCGGAGTTCATACCCCGCGGGGGTGTGCATCCACGAGTTGAGCACAAGGATCCAGAACGCCGAGAGTGTGGTGCCAAAGGCCACCAGAAAGGTCGCCAGAGTGTGCAACCAGCTTGGTACCTTGTGGAACCCGAACAACATGATGCCCAGAAAAACAGCCTCGAGGAAAAAGGCTGTCAGCACTTCATAGGCCAGCAAAGGTCCGGCAATATTGCCCACCCTTTCCATGAAGCCGGGCCAGTTGGTCCCGAACTGGAAAGACATCGTGATGCCGCTGACGACGCCCATCGCAAAAGTCAGCGCAAAGATTTTCACCCAGAAGCGGTAAGCCTCCATCCAGCGTTCACGCCCCGACCAGCCGTACTGGAGCTTGAAATACATCAAGATCCAGCCAAGCGCGATGTTGATGGTGGGGAACAGGATGTGGAACGAGATGTTCGCTCCGAACTGGATGCGCGACAGGATAAGCGTGTCCATTTACGACCTCTTTGTAGTTTTGGGGAGCGGGAGGATGCGACTGGCACCCGCAACAAGTGTTCTCAGTTTGCGACCCATCGACATAAGTTGGATCAAACGCTCTGTCTCCATCGCGTTCAGCTCGTCATAAAATTGGGTCATGGATTCAATCAGTTCGCGCAATTCGGCCATGCGGGCATGGGCGCTTTCGTCTTCGGGCAGGGGCGTTTCCATCTGCAATTCTCGCAACTTGGTCAAGGTCGGGTCGATCTCGCGCTTTTTGCGCTCTGCAACGAGGGTGCGTACGATCTCCCACAGGTCGTCCGGCGTGGTGAAGTAGTCGCGCCGGTCAGAGGGTTTGTGGCGCAAGCGGACAAGGTTCCAGCTTTGCAACTCCTTCAGGCTCATGGAGACATTTGACCGCGACACGCCAAGGCCCTCGACGATTTCATCGGCACAAAGCGGGTCATCGGCCAGAAACAGAAGTGCATAAATCTGACCAACCGTTCTGTTGATGCCCCAGCGGGAGCCCATTTCGCCAAAGTGCAGGATAAAATCCTGTTTTAGGTTTGAGACATGCATCTGTCAGCCCATACAGTTGTTTCAGTAATTACTGAAATTTCACTTAGACTTGTTTTGAAGAATAGCAAAGAGGGACATAGCTTCTGCGACAACATGTTCGAAGCTGTTGATCGCGATAGCCAATTCGAGAAACTAAAAAGGCGCGCGGGTGATTTGGTAGCACACCGGATGCACGCCTTTCTGGTCTGTTTTCCAACTTTTCCGCTGGCCTGCGCCGGATATGTTTTTAATTTTTCGGGGTTGCAAACCTGTGGCTTGCCGTTAGCGTGGGCCGTCGCAGGATTAGGTTGTTTTGGGAGGAGAACCACATGAATAAATTTTTGGGCCGTGCGGTCGTAGCCACACTTGCCGTAGGTTTCGCAAGCGAAGCTTTGGCGACAGAATGGAATGTATCGTTGTGGGGCAAGCGCCGCGCATTCACCGAACATGTCGAGAAACTTGCCGAACTGGTCAGCGAAAAGACCAATGGCGAGTTCACTATCAACGTCAGCTATGGCGGTCTGTCCAAGAACACTGAGAACCTTGACGGGATCTCGATCGGTGCCTTCGAGATGGCACAGTTCTGCGCGGGTTATCATCGTGACAAGAACCCCTCGATCACTGTTTTGGAATTGCCGTTCCTAGGTGTCGCAAATCTTGAGGAAGAAGTTGCTGTCAGCCATGCGGTTTATGCTCACCCCGCCGTGCAGGCCGATCTTGCACGCTGGAATGCAAAACTGCTGATGACGTCGCCCATGCCGCAATACAACCTTGCCGGAACGGGTGAGCCACGTGAAACGCTTGAGTCATTCAAAGGCATGCGCGTTCGTGCAACCGGTGGTATCGGCGAAGCGTTTACAGCTGTTGGTGCGGTTCCGACGTCCGTGACATCTTCGGAGGCTTACAACGCGATGGAAAGTGGCGTGGTTGACACGGTTGCGTTTGCACAGCACGCGCATTTGTCATTCCGCACAATCGATCAGGCGACCTGGTGGACAGAGAACCTGAACCCGGGCACCGTTAACTGCCCCGTCGTTGTCAACATCGACGCCTACGAGGATCTGACGGATGCAGAGCGTGCCGCACTGGATAGCTCTGTTGACGAGGCGATTGCGCATTACCTGAGCAACTATGGTGCGTTGCTGACAAATTGGGAAACAATTCTTGCCGAGAAGAACATCAAGAAGGTGAACATCTCTGATAGTGAATTGGCCGCGTTCCGCGCCATGGCTGCTGACCCGATCCGCGCAAAGTGGATTGCAGACGCCACGGCACAGGGGCTTCCCGGACAAGAATTGTATGACCTTGTGATGTCTACGCTGGCCGAAAAGCGTATGTCCAACTAATCGTTCGCACTTTTTTGGGCTGCGCCTCGGGTACCGGGGCGCAGCCTTTGTTTTATCAAAGGAACGGGGTAACATGGCAGGTGGTGGTTCAGTCTATGAAGACGACAGCCTGATCAGTCGACTTGACCGGAAATTGCTGCGGATCGAGACAGTTCTGGCTTTGATCAGTGGCCTTGCTGTGTTCGGGATAATGATTTTTGCTGTCGTGTCTGTCAGCGGGCGCAACCTGATCAACATGCCTGTGCCGGGATATGTTGACTGGATCGAGCAACTGATGCCGTTGATCGCATTTATGGGCGTCTCCTATACGATGCGCGATGGAACCCATATCAGGATGGATATTCTGATCGGGCGCTTTTCGGGGCGTTGGCTTTGGACGGCAGAGTTAATTACTGCTTTTGCGGCTCTTGTGCTGATTGTGTTGTTGATCTGGGGCAGTTGGGCACATGTTGACCGCAGCTTTGATCTAAATGCGCCGTGGTTCAGCCGCGACAGCTCGATCGACATCCGAATTCCGCTATGGCCGGCGAAACTGTTGGTTCCGGTTGCATTTTCCGTTCTGGCGTTGCGGTTGATCCTGCAAATCTGGGGCTTTGGGCGGGCGATTGTTTACAACCTCGACAGACCTCCGGCGGTTCCGATGATCAAATCTGCGGCTCAGCAAGCCGCTGATGAAGCTGCTGCTCTTCAAGATGTATCGCCGACATGAGCGGACGTTTTGATGTGACCCCTTTTTCCTCCCCGTACGGGACATCACGGAGGTTCTGCCGTTGGAACCGATAGATATTGGGCTTGCCGTCTCTGGCATAATGCTTGGGTTTGTTGTGTTGGGAATGCGGGTTGCATTCGCGGCAGGGCTTGCCGGAATGATCGGTTTGATCTGGATATTCTGGGCCAAAAAAGACTATGGCATCGATGAATTTGGCTGGGCGTTGACGGTTGCTGTGAAAACGGCTGGTCAGGTCCCGCATTCGAAAGTGGCCTCGCAGGCTTTGTCGCTGATCCCGACCTTCATCCTGATCGGATATCTTGCGTATTACGCGGGGCTGACAAAGGCCTTGTTCGAGGCGGCCAAGCGCTGGGTTGGTTGGTTGCCGGGCGGGTTGGCTGTGGCAACAGTCTTTGCAACGGCAGGCTTTGCAGCAGTGTCAGGGGCATCGGTTGCCACGTCGGCTGTGTTTGCCCGGATTGCAATTCCCGAGATGCTTGCCATCGGATATGACAAACGCTTTGCTGCGGGGGTTGTGGCAGCGGCAGGGACGCTGGCGTCTTTGATCCCGCCGTCTGCAATTCTGGTAATTTACGCGATTATTGTCGAGCAGGACGTCGGAAAGCTGTTGTTGGCCGGGTTCATTCCCGGAGCCTTTTCGGCCATCGTTTACGCTTCGCTTATCATCGGTATCGCGCTT
>JBLIFE010000063.1:0-9274 GCA_047633515.1 Paracoccaceae bacterium
CTTGTCGGTGGGGCGGGGTTCCTTGGGCTTTGCGTGCTGGTCGTTCTGATCGTGACGATGCGCAGGGCAGGGCGTTCTGCGGTGTTGGTCGAAAGCATGGCCGCACAAGTGGGAGGGCTGAGCCAGTCGGTCGTGATCCTTGGGCAGGGTCAGGATCAGCTTACTGGGCGGTTGATTGGCGTATCCGAGGCGCAATTGGGCGCAAATGCGCTGACCGAGGCGCGGTTCGCCGAGATGCAACAGCAGATGGCGGATCGTTTGCACGACAATGCCATGAGATCGGCGCGCGCCGTGGCACAGATGCAAGAGCGCCTCAACGAGACGCTACAGGGCAGCAGTACTCGAACCACCAAATCCCTCACCCAGTTGCAAGAGCGTCTGGCGACCATCGACAGGGCACAGGACAATATCACCAAACTGTCGGGCGAGGTTCTGTCGCTTCAGGATATTTTGTCGAACAAGCAGACCCGAGGGGCGTTTGGCGAAATCCAGTTGAACGACATTGTCTCCAAGGCGCTTCCGGCGGGCAGTTTCACGATGCAGGCCACGTTGTCGAATGGCAGGCGTGCCGATTGTCTAATCGATTTGCCCAATCCGCCCGGCCCTATTGCAATCGACAGCAAGTTCCCGCTTGAGGCGTATGAGGCCCTGCGTGCGGCAAAAGACGAGCGCGCCGTGGCAGACGCGACCCGTGCCATGCGCACGGCCGTGCGCAAGCACATCAAGGACATTGCAGAGCGCTATATCATCGAGGGGGAAACTGCTGACGGAGCATTGATGTTTTTACCCTCAGAGGCGGTTTATGCCGAATTGCACGGCAATTTCCCCGATGTGGTGCGCGAAGGGTTCGACGCACGGGTCTGGATCGTGTCGCCGACGACCTGCATGGCGACGTTGAACACGATGCGTGCGATTCTGAAGGACGCGCGGATGCGCGAGCAAGCGGGCGCCATCCGCAAGACCCTGCGATTGCTTCACCGGGACGTGGAGATGGTGGTGGAGCGTGTCGGCAAGCTGGATGTTCATTTTGCACAGGCCCGCGCCGATCTTGACGGTATCGGCACAGCGGCCGAGCGGGCCGGAAAACGCGCGGCCCGGCTGGATGCCTTTGATTTCGAAGAGCTCGAGCCGGATGCCTCGAATGGACCAAGCGGCGAGGGGGCTGCACACCCCACCCCGATCAGAGGGGCGGCCCCCCTTTGAGCCCGTTTCCTTGTGGTCACCAAGCGGGTAGTGTGGGGGTATGACAGACTTGTTTGCCACTGGAACTGCCCCTGATCCTGCGCGCTCATCCACCGGCGTGCCGCGCCCTTTGGCAGACCGGCTTCGACCCAAAACGCTTGATGAGGTGATCGGCCAGCAGCATCTGCTTGGTCCCGACGGGCCGCTTGGTGCGATGCTTGGCGGAAACGGGTTGTCATCGTTGATCCTTTGGGGGCCACCGGGGGTTGGTAAAACGACGATTGCGCGGTTATTGGCTGATGAGACCAACCTGCATTTTGTGCAGATCAGCGCGATTTTCACCGGCATGCCCGATCTGCGCAAGGTGTTCGAGGCCGCGCGCATACGGCGTGGCAACGGGCGCGGCACGCTTTTGTTCGTTGACGAGATCCACCGTTTCAACAAGGCGCAGCAGGACGGGTTTTTGCCGCACATGGAAGACGGCACGATCCTTTTGGTCGGGGCCACCACCGAGAATCCTTCGTTCGAATTGAATGCGGCTGTTTTGAGCCGTGCCCAGGTTTTGGTACTGGAGCGGCTGGACCCCGAAGCGCTGGCCCTTTTGACTGCAAGAGCCGAGGCGGAGCTGGGTGCGGCGCTGCCTTTGACCAAAGATGCGATGGCAGCGATGATCGAGATGGCCGACGGCGACGGGCGCGCCTTTTTGAACCTGATCGAGCAGGTGCAAGGCTGGCGTGGGGCAGCTCTGATGGACCGCGCCGATCTGTCAAAGCGGCTGACGCGGCGGGCGGCCCAATACGACAAATCGGGTGATCAACATTATAACCTTATTTCTGCGCTGCATAAATCGGTGCGCGGGTCGGACCCTGATGCGGCGCTTTACTGGTTTGCGCGCATGTTGACCGGTGGCGAAGACCCGCGGTTTCTGGCGCGGCGCATTACCCGCATGGCGGTCGAGGACATCGGGTTGGCTGATCCGCAAGCGCAGGCGGTGTGCCTACAGGCATGGGAGACCTATGAACGGCTTGGATCGCCCGAGGGTGAGTTGGCGCTGGCACAGGCGGTGACGTATCTTGCGCTGGCCCCGAAATCGAACGCGGGTTATGTTGCCTTTAAGGCAGCAATGAAGGCTGCTGCGAAAACCGGATCAGAGCCACCACCCAAGCATATCCTGAACGCGCCGACCGGATTGATGGCCGAGCAAGGCTACGGTGAAGGCTATGCATACGATCACGATGCCGAGGATGGATTTTCGGGACAGGACTATTTTCCGTCGTCCATGACGCGGCCTAATTTCTATGTGCCGGTTGATCGGGGCTTTGAGCGGGAATTGAAAAAGCGTACGGCGTACTTTGCCAAGCTGCGGACGAAACGGCACAGCGGTTGACAAGGCCGGTGTTGCACAACACTAGAGGCGCATGATGATCCTGTTTGTGGCCTTTGGCGGCGCGCTTGGCGCGGTGATGCGATATCTTACGTTGGTGTCGGTACCTTTTCCTTATGGCACGATGATGGTGAATGTTGCCGGCTCTTTCCTGATGGGGTTGGCGTATGTGTTTGTGGCGGCGCGCGGCGGTTGGCCGGTGTTCGTCATGACAGGTGTATTGGGTGGATTTACGACCTTTTCGGCGTTCTCGCTTGATACGTTGCGGTTGGTTGAAGCGGGGCGTGTCGCGATGGCGGGCGGCTATGTTTTTGGCTCTGTGGCGTTGTCGGTGGCGGCTGTGTTCGCGGGGGTCTTGGTGGCAAGAGGATTGACGGTATGAGCGGCATTCAGAGCATCGTCGTGACGGCGGACGAGACGGACCAGCGGCTTGACCGGTGGCTGCGGCGCAAGTTCCCTCATCTGGCGCAAAGCCGGATCGAAAAGATGTGCCGCAAGGGCGATCTGCGGGTGGATGGTGGACGGGTGAAAACCTCTAGCCGGGTAACTGTGGGACAGTCGGTGCGCGTGCCGCCTTTGCCCGATCCGGGACAGGTCAGCTCGGGGCCAAAGCCGACTGTACCCGAGGATGATGCGCGGATGATCCGCGCTTGTGTGATTTACAAAGACGACCACCTGATTGCGATCAACAAACCCCCCGGTCTGCCAAGTCAGGGCGGCAGCAAGCAAACGCTGCATGTGGACGGATTGTCCGAGGCTTTGATGTATGACGCGGATGAAAAACCGCGGCTGGTACACCGGCTGGACAAGGACACATCTGGCATCATGATCCTTGCGCGCAACCGGATCTCGGCCAACGCGATGTCAGAGGCTTTCCGGTCCCGCGAAACCCGCAAAATTTACTGGGCGGCCATTGCCGGCACCCCGCATCCGCGCATGGGCACCGTCCGGTTCGGGTTGGTCAAGGCGGGTGGTCATGGCACCGGTGGCGAGGGTGAAAAGATGGTCTGTATCCACCCGCGCGAGATTGACAAGACTCCGGGCGCAAAGCGGGCCACAACCGATTATGCGGTTTTGTCGGCGCTGGGCGGGCGGATAACCTGGGCGGCACTTGTGCCGATCACGGGGCGTACGCACCAGCTTCGGGCGCACATGTCCGAGTTCGGCCATCCGATTATCGGCGATGGAAAATATGGTGGCTCGGGGCAGGAGAACCTTGGTGATGGCTGGGGTGCGGGGCTTGGTGGGGGATTGTCCAAAAAGCTGCATTTGCATGCCCGCTCGTTGTCCCTGACGCATCCGGTTACCGGCGCGCGCCTGAACCTTGTGGCGCCGCTGCCCGAGCACATGCAGCGCACGTGGGATACGCTTGACTGGCGCGCTCAGGACGTTCCGGCTGACCCGTTCCGTGATGAAGAGTGATCTGCGCCCCAAGCTGGTAATCTTTGATGTGGATGGCACTCTGATCGACAGTCAGGGACACATCGTGGCGTCTATGGCCGGAGCCTACCATGCTATCGGACAGGCGCCGCCTGCGCGCGAACGTGTTCTGTCCATTGTCGGGCTGTCCCTGCCGGTGGCCATGGCCCGACTATCGCCGGACTTGGAAGGCGCGCAAATTGCCACTCTGGTCGAAGCGTACAAAGACACATTCGGCGAGCTGCGCAGGCGAAATGACCCGCTTGCGGCATCGCCGCTGTATCCCGGTGCGCGCGATCAGTTGACGGCTTTGTCGAAGCGTACGGATGTTTTGCTGGGCGTGGCTACCGGAAAGTCTCGACGAGGACTTGATGCGCTGCTTGAGACGCATGCGCTGACTGATTGGTTCGTCACGACGCAGGTTGCCGATGATCACCCCTCCAAACCGCATCCGTCGATGCTGTTTTCGGCTTTGGCCGAGGCGGGAGTTACGGCTGCCGATGCGGTGATGATCGGAGATACCGAATACGATATCGCCATGGCGGGAGCGGCTGATATCGCGTCAATCGGTGTGTCTTGGGGGTATCACGCCGCTGATGCGCTCCATGCGGCGGGCGCGGCATTGGTTATAGACGGCTTTGCGCAGCTGCCAGCGGCGCTTGATGCGGTTTGGAAAGGGGTAATCGATGGCTGATTGGGCACCAAAACGGTTCTGGACTCAGACGAGTGTTATTAACGAAGAGGGCAATTGGACAGTTCGGCTGGATAACAGGCCCGTAAAGACACCTGCAAAGGCGCCCTTGGTTGTGCCAACCGAAGCCATGGCGCAAGCCATTGCCAAAGAGTGGCAGGCGCAGGGTGAAAAGATTGATCCGCGCACAATGCCGATGACCCGATCCGCGAATGCGGCCATCGACAAGGTCATCCCGCAGATGCCACAGGTTGTTGCGATGATCGCCGAATATGGCACCAGTGACTTGCTGTGCTACCGTGCCGAAAGCCCCGAGGGTTTGATCGAGCGGCAGGCGGTTGCGTGGGATCCCCTGCTTGAGTGGGCAGCGTCAGAATTGAACGCCCCGCTAAAGGTAATGACGGGTGTGATGTACGCGGCACAACCTGACGAAAGCCTTGCGGCGCTTGGGCGGGCGCTGGCGGGTTTCAACGCGTTCGAGATTACCGCGATGGGGGATCTCGTATCGCTGTCAGGCTCGCTTGTGATCGGTTTGGCTGTCGCACGGGGTCTGATGCCGGCCAGCGAACTCTGGGATAGGTCCCGAATCGACGAAAACTGGCAAACCGAGCATTGGGGATTCGATGACGAGGCGGTTGCCGTAGCGTCACTCAAGCATGGCGATTTTCTGCATGCAGCAAGACTGTTGATAATCGCGCGATAAGATTCTGAAAATCCCTGAAGGAAATACGCGTTTTGCACAGCGAATCAGCTCCCAATTGATAAATGCCGTGAAAAGTGGCAAAATCCATTCTTTTTTGTGATCTGATCCTTGACGTTTTTTGACGTATTCGCGCAAGCTGTGTAACTCGGGGAGCAGCGAGCTTCCCATGGAACGTAACCCGGACCAACAGTTACTGGTCGGGGCTTTAATATTCGGGCTGGTGTCTTTCAGTCTAAACTTTACGAGGTAAAAATGAAAAAATCGTTATTTTTGGGTGCACTCACCATCGCGGGTCTTGCTTCTGGTGTGGCCTCCGCCGGTACACTTGACGACGTGAAAGCACGCGGACAGCTGAACTGTGGCGTAACGACCGGCCTTGCCGGTTTTTCCGCTCCCGACGCTGATGGTGTTTGGCAGGGCTTTGACGTTGACTATTGTCGCGCAGTTGCGGCTGCTGTTCTGGGTGATCCGATGGCCGTCGAGTTCGTGCCAACGACCGCCAAGACGCGCTTTACGTCGCTGGCTTCGGGTGAGATCGACATCTTGTCGCGCGTCACCACTTGGACATTGTCGCGCGATGTGGACCTCAAGTTCACATTCATCGGCACAAGCTTTTACGACGGTCAGGGCTTTATGGCTCCAAAAGAACTGGGCGTGACATCGGCAAAAGAGCTTGATGGCGCAACCATCTGTATCCAGACCGGCACAACAACCGAGCTGAACCTGGCTGATTTCTTCCGCAAGAACGGCATTTCTTATGAGCCCGTTCCTGTTGAGACAAACTCCGAAGCGCAGCAGCAGTACATTGCCGGTGCTTGCGACGTTTACACAACAGACTCGTCTGCTCTCGCAGCGACACGTGCTACCTTCGAATCCCCTGGTGAGCACCTGATCTTTGCTGATCTGATCTCGAAAGAGCCGCTTGCACCGCTGGTGCGTCACGGTGACGACGAGTGGGCCGATGTTGCACGCTGGACGCTCAACGCGTTGGTTGCTGCTGAAGAAGCTGGAATCACCAGCGAAAACATCGCTGAACTGGCTGCAAACCCCGGTGCAAACACCGAGATTAATCGCATGCTGGGCACCGAGGGTAACCTTGGCGAGATGCTTGGTCTGAGCGCTGACTGGGCTCTGAACGCGATTTCGGCCAATGGTAACTACGCCGAGATCTTTGAAAAGAACGTCGGTCAGGCAACTGCGATCGGTCTGTCGCGCGGTCTGAACGCACAGTGGCAAGACGGCGGCCTGATGTATTCGCCTCCTTTCCGTTAAATTCAAAACAAAGGGGCGCGGTCATACCGCGCCCCTTTTGCTTCGGCCAAATGAAAACACCTGAGCCCATTGTGACAGAGCGGTTAAGCCGCCGGACGAAGGAGACGCTCGGGGAACCGCAGGGAAGTCTTCCATGACCACAATGACCGACCCTCCCAGGGGCGGATTCCGCCTCTCGATGTTGTTGAACGATACGCGGTATCGATCCTACACTTTTCAGGCAATCACCCTTTTGTTGCTGATTATCGGCATGGCCTACCTTGGCATGAACCTCGTGAACAACTTGGCGGCAGCCGGGCTGAACATCAGTTACGACTTCATGAGTCAACCGGCCGGCTATGACATCAACCAGAAACTGATCGAGTACGACAGCCAGAGTTCGAACCTGCGGGCCTCTCTTGTCGGGGTGCTCAATACGCTGCTTGTGGCGTTTCTTGGTTGTATAACAGCGACGGTGTTTGGTGTCACAGCGGGCGTATTGCGCCTTTCCAACAACTGGATCGTGTCAAAGCTGATGGCGATCTATGTCGAGGCATTCCGCAACGTGCCAGTGCTGATCTGGATCATCATCATCTATACCATCATGACTGCGGTTCTTCCGGCGCCGCGCGACTTTCGTGGTGACGAGCCGTCGGCGACGATGCTGCTCGATATGTTTGCTTTTACCAACCGTGGCATCTATCTGCCCGCGCCGATCTGGAATGCCGGTTCGATGGTTGTTGTGGTCACCTTCCTTGCCTCGATTATCGGTGTTTTCGCATACCGCCGTTATGCTAAGAAATTGCTGTTCGACACTGGACGGCTTCTTCCTATGGGCTGGCCTTCGGTCGCGATCCTGTTTGTCCCTACCATCTTGATGTTCTTCATCATGGGGCAGCCGATCGGGTTGGATTATCCGGCACTCAAAGGCTTTAATTTTCAAGGCGGCATTCAAATTCGCGCGTCCTTGATCGCGCTCTGGTTGGCGCTTGCCGTTTATACCGGCGCGTTTATTGCCGAAAATGTCCGCGCAGGTATTCAGGCGATCAGCAAGGGACAATCCGAGGCTGCTGCCGCACTTGGTATGCGCCCGGGCCGGATCATGAACCTCGTGATCCTGCCACAAGCGTTGCGCGTGATCATTCCGCCGCTGATATCGCAATACCTGAACCTGACCAAGAACAGCTCGCTGGCGATTGTCGTGGGATATATGGATGTTACGGGCACTCTGGGGGGGATTACCCTGAACCAGACCGGTCGCGCGATCGAATGCGTGCTTTTGTTGATGCTCTTCTATCTCATCATCTCGTTGTCGATCTCTGCGATAATGAACGCTTATAACAACTCCGTAAAACTGAGGGAGCGCTGATATGTCCAGCAATAAAGCGCATGACGTGGCCTTTGTACGCCACGAGCAAATCCCGCAGGCACCGCCGCCCGCCTCGCAGGCGGGGGTTATCAAGTGGGTTCGCGAGAACCTCTTTTCGTCGACCCTCAACACGATCCTTACCCTTCTGGCTGTTTTTACGATCTACACGCTGGTAACAAGTGCCGCACCGTGGGTTTTCAATGGCGTGTGGACAACTCCGAGCCTCGAAGCCTGTCGTGATATCCTTCAGGGCAAGACGGGGGCCTGTTTCTCGGTCCTGACCGAGCGTTGGAACCAGCTTATTTTTGGCTTCAAGTATCCAACCGAGCTTTACTGGCGTCCGGGTACGGCATTTATCATGCTGTTCTTTGCAGTTGCACCGGTTTTGTTCCTAAATCTTCCACGCAAGATGCTGATCTTTACCGCTCTGTATCCGTTTATCGCGTTCTACCTGATCTGGGGCGGCACAATCTTTACCCCGCTCCTTGCGCTGCTCGGGTTTGTTGTGGCCTATTTAGTCTATTCGAAATTTGTGGCGCAGTCCTTTGCTACCAGCTTCTTTGGTGGCGTCGTGGCTGCTCTTGTGACCTGGTACATCGGTGGTTACTTCGTGGGTGCAATCACCCCCGAAACGACGTTCCTCGAGCCGGTACAATCGCGTGACATGGGCGGGTTCATGTTGAACCTGATCCTCGGGGTTACCTGTGTGTCGCTCTCGCTTCCTTTGGGGATCGTGCTTGCGCTGGGTCGGCAGTCTGACATGCCGCTCATCAGGGGCGTCTGCGTTGTGTTCATCGAGTTCGTGCGTGGTGTTCCGCTTATCACGCTGCTTTTTGTGGCGAACGTGGTTCTGGCGTACTTCCTGCCGCCGGGCACTTCGTTTGACCTGATCTTGCGTGTGATCATCATGATTACGATGTTTGCATCGGCGTATATCGCCGAGGTAATCCGGGGTGGCCTTGCTGCCTTGCCAAAGGGCCAGTACGAGGCGGCAAACAGCCTTGGGCTTGATTATCCACAGGCGATGCGTCTGATCATTCTTCCTCAGGCTCTCAAGATTTCTATCCCCGGTATCGTGAATGTGGCCGTTGGTCTGTTCAAGGACACGACACTGGTGTCGGTCATCTCGATGTTTGATTTGGTGGGCATGATCCGTGGTCCCATTCTGGCGTCAACCGAATGGAACGGCGTCTACTGGGAGCTTTACTCCTTCGCTGCGATCCTCTTCTTCGTCGTGTGTTACGGCATTTCGCAATATTCTCAATGGTTGGAGCG
>JBLIFE010000064.1:0-9211 GCA_047633515.1 Paracoccaceae bacterium
GGGCGCGAATTTCAGGTGGCCTGTCAGGATGGCGAAGAGCATTTTCTGTCTTCGGCGGCGGTGTTGCTGGACCGTGAGGCATCGACGTTGGTGGAACAGGTCGGGCGGATTCCGGAAAACCGGATGTTGTTGATGGCCGGTCTGATGCTGGCTGACCGGACGGCGGCCTTTGAGGAAAAAGCCAATGTTGCAGAAGAGAAGCTGGCCCATCAGGAAAAGCTGATCGAAGAGGTTAAGAGCCTTGCTCCGGCAGAACCGGTGCGCATCGAGGTGCCGGTCATCCCCGCCAGTGTGACTGATCTTTTGGGGGAAATGGCGGCGCGTTCAGAGGCGCTTGCGACGCTCGCTGCGGAAAAACTCAAGGGCGGCTGACCGGAGAACCTGTGCCTGTGCGACGGCGCAAATACGTAACAGGTCCCCTTGCAGCAGCCGTGCCGACGCCTTACGTCTGGGTGAAGACTAAAACAGGAATGATGCAATGGCGATGCAAGCACAGGAAATTGAAAATCTGATCCGGGAGACCTTCCCCGATGCGGCGATTACGATTACCGACCTTGCCGGAGATGGAAACCATTACGCGGCCGAAGTGGTAGACGAAAGCTTTCGGGGCAAAAACCGCGTACAGCAACAGCGCGCCGTTTATGCCGCGCTCAAAGGCAAAATGGACGGGGCAAAAGGCGAGTTACATGCCCTGGCTTTGACCACAAAAGCGCCTGAATAAGCGCAAAATGACAGGATTTTTCAAATGACAGATGCAACAACGAAAATTCGGGAAACTGTGACATCCAACGATGTCGTGCTGTTCATGAAGGGCACAAAGTCGATGCCGCAGTGCGGGTTTTCTTCGAAAGTGGCAGGAGTGCTGAACTACATGGGGGTCGACTTTGCCGATGTGAACGTTCTTTCGGATGAGACGATCCGTCAAGGTATCAAGGAATTCTCCGACTGGCCCACGATCCCGCAGCTTTACGTCAAGGGGGAGTTCGTCGGGGGATGTGATATCATCACCGAGATGACGCTTTCGGGCGAGCTGGACACTTTGTTTCAGGAGCAGGGTGTGAGCTATGACAAAGATGCCGCCGAGAAAATTCGCGAAGCCAACGCCTGATTTTAGAATAGACTGCGTGGCGTGACGCATTTTGAAGTACAGGCGTCCCGATTTGGGGCGCCTGTTTTCCATTCGGAGCGAGGGCGCCCGCCAACCCCCGGCTCTTGGTAAGAACCGGGGGTTGCACGATCTAGTCGATTTGTGCGGAGAACGTTCCCTCGAACAGGGCGGATAATTCAGCTAGCGTCGTTACTGAAGTACCGATGCGCATATTGTCGCCTGCAAAACGTCCGATTGTCGCAATTTTCACCCCTGCCCGACCTGCTGCGACCATCATGGCCTCTGCCTTGTCAAACGAGCACGCAACAAGATAGCGCGCCTGATCCTCGCCGAACAATTCGGCTGTTGTGTGCAGGTCAAGGTCGAGGCCGACACCCGCTGTATGCGCCATCTCGAATGCGGCAAGGGCAACACCGCCGTCGGAGGCGTCGGTGCACGCGCTGATCAGCATGTGGTTTTCGCGGATGAATGTGCCGTTGGCCTTTTCGGCATCAAGATCGACGGGGGGGGCGTCGCCCTCGACCCGGTTGAAGACTTCGGCAAGCAGGGCCGACTGGCCAAGGTGACCTACGGTCTCGCCGATCAACAGCAAAAGATGCCCTGCGCGGGCTTTGCCCGAGATGATGGTGTCGATGTCCTTGATCAGGCCCACGGCACCGATGGTGGGGGTAGGCAGAATCGGAGTGCCGTCTGTCTCGTTGTAGAGTGAGACATTGCCGGACACGATTGGCATATCAAGCGCCGTACACGCCGCAGCGATCCCTTTGATCGCGCCAACCAGTTGCCCCATGATCGCAGGCTTTTCAGGATTGCCGAAATTGAGGTTGTCGGTTGTGGCAAGGGGCAGTGCACCAACGGCACACAGGTTACGATAGGCTTCGGCGACGGCCTGTTTGCCGCCCTCTTCGGGGTTGGCCTGCACATAGCGCGGTGTGACATCCGATGTGAAGGCAAGCGCCTTGTTGGTGCCGTGAATGCGCACGATGCCGGCACCGGCACCGGGGCAGCGCAATGTATCGGCCATCACCATCTGGTCATATTGCTGATAGACCCATGCCTTGGAGGCATAGTTCGGGCTGGCCAGCAGCGCTCGCAGCCCGTCGATGGGATCGATTTCGGGAACCATCTCAAGCGGTTCGGCAACAGGTGTAGGCACCCACGGGCGGTCATATTCTGGGGCTGAACCGGACAGGGTTGCCAAAGGCAGATCGGCCTTTACCTCGCCTTTGTGCATCACGATAAACCGGTCTTCGGCAATGGTCTCTCCGACGATCGCAAAGTCGAGGTCCCATTTGACAAACACCGCCTTGGCTTCGGCCTCCAGTTCGGGGCGCAGGACCATCAGCATGCGTTCCTGACTTTCAGAGAGCATCATCTCGTAGGCTGTCATTGCCTCTTCGCGCACGGGGACGTTGTCAAGGTTCAGGCGCACGCCCAATCCGCCCTTGTCGCCCATTTCGACTGCAGAGCACGTCAGGCCCGCGGCCCCCATATCCTGAATGGAAATAACTGCGCCGGTTGCCATCAGTTCAAGCGTGGCTTCCATCAACCGCTTTTCGGTAAACGGATCGCCAACCTGCACGGTGGGGCGCTTTTCCTCGATCGTGTCGTCGAACTCGGCGCTGGCCATCGTGGCGCCGCCAACCCCGTCGCGCCCCGTCTTTGCTCCCAGATATACCACCGGCATGCCGACGCCAGAGGCCGCAGAATAAAATATACTGTCGGCATTGGCCAGACCGGCGGCAAATGCATTTACAAGGCAATTACCATTGTAGGCCGGATCAAAGCGAACCTCGCCGCCGACAGTGGGTACCCCAAAGCAATTTCCGTAACCGCCGATCCCTGCCACTACACCGTGTACCAGCGTGCGGGTTCTAGGGTGGGACATGTCGCCAAAACTGAGTGCGTTCATAGCGGCAATCGGGCGGGCGCCCATCGTAAAGACATCCCGCAAGATACCGCCCATCCCCGTTCCTGCACCCTGAAAGGGTTCGATATAACTGGGGTGATTGTGGCTTTCCATCTTGAAGACAACCGCTTGCCCGTCGCCGATATCTACAACGCCTGCATTTTCGCCGGGGCCACAGATCACCTGTGGGCCGGTCGTGGGCAGGGTCCGGAGCCATTTCTTGGATGATTTGTAGGAACAATGCTCGTTCCACATGGCCGAGAAAATACCCAACTCGGTAAAGGTCGGCGCACGCCCGATAATCTCGAGGATCCGGGCGTATTCGTCCCGGCTCAGCCCATGGGCTGAAATAAGGTCGTCGGTCAGTGTCGGCTCTTGCATGGCATTCCCCCTCGGATGCATGCTTTTAGGGCCGTTGGCAGCAAAGAAAAAGGCCTAGCTGAGATGTCGTGCCACAGGAGCGCCATTTTTATCCCTTGGGCATCGGTCAACGCTGCTTATTGTATCTGCCAAGAGCGTTTGCATGTTGCTATTCACGCGGCACCGGGCGTGCTGCAACAGGTACCGCGTGGGGGCGAAAAAAAAGGCCGAGCTAATGCTCGGCCCAAGTCCAACAGGGAGGTAATGAAACCGCGAAGATCGCGTCCTCATTATCCTAGAATTTAGGGACGAGATGCGGTTGGTTCAAGGGCAAAGTCTTCGATTTATTGAATAGCCGCTATGCTGTTGCGGTATGGCTACGCCTCGGCAGCGGCGGCTTCGCGGGCTTTCCGGCGGTCTTGCTGGATTTCTTTCATGACGAAATCCCGAAACGCAGCAATGCGTTTTGATTGCCTCAGCTCCTCAGGATAGGCAAGAAACACAGGAACTTCAACGCTTTCCACATCGTCTAGCACCCGAACAAGCTTTGGCTCGCCTTCGGCGACGTAATCGGGCAGAACACCGATGCCCAGATGATTGAGCACACCCTGCAGAACACCAAAGTAATTGTTGACGGTTAGCCTTGACCCTACAGCATGCGTCATCAGCTTTTGCACAAGAGCCGCCCCTGCACCGACCTGAGTGGATGTCGTCGCCTGACATATCAGTCTGTGCGCGCCCAGATCGTCCAGCCCGAGGGGGGCTGAATGACCATCAAGGTATTTTTGTGTCGCATAAAGCCGCATCCGTACGCTCATCAAGCGGCGTCGGATCAAGTCGGCCTGACTTGGTTCTTTCATACGGATCGCCACATCCGCTTCGCGCATTGGAAGGTCAAGCACGCGCTCTTCGAGCATCAGGTCAATGGTCAGGTCGGGGTAATCCTGATACAAGGTCGCAAGGCGCGGGGCCAGCCACAAGGAGCCGAATCCGATGGTTGTGGTAACGCGCAACTCGCCAAACACTTCCTCTTCGCTGTCGCGTATCCGCGCAGAGGCCGAATCGAGTCGCTTGTTCATGGAGGACGTCGCATCGTGCAACAACTCACCCTGTTCGGTCAGGATAAGCCCGCGCGCATGGCGATGAAATAGAGTTGTGTTGAGGTTTTCCTCAAGCGCCCTGATCTGGCGAGATACGGCTGATTGCGACAAATTCAGTGTCTCACCGGCATGCGTAAGACTTCCAGCCTCCGCAACGGCGTGAAATATCCGTAGTTTATCCCAATCCATAGTTTGGTTTACCACAATTGCGTTACCGGTATCATGTGATGTGTATGCCCTGCAATCGGGGGCGTGGAAAGGGGAAGTTTCCAATTTTCAATTGTTGGGTCAGAAAATGTGACCTACTATGGAGAAATGCTTAGAGCCCAGGAGGCGCGAACCCAGTATGCAACATATTTCCCTCACGGACCGTTTCGATCTTGAGAAGTCGCCCGTTCTTTTGAACGGAACGCAGGCGTTGGTGCGGCTGATGCTGATGCAAAAAGCACGTGACCGGAAGGCGGGGCACGATACGGCGGGATATGTCACTGGCTACCGTGGGTCCCCGTTGGGGGCGGTCGATCAGCAGATGGAGCGGGCCGGTGCGCTGCTGGCGCAGAATGACATCACGTTTCAGGCTGGCCTGAACGAGGATCTTGCCGCGACGGCTCTGTGGGGCAGCCAGCAGGCCGGGTTGCGCGGCGAAGGACGCCACGAAGGGGTGTTCGGACTTTGGTACGGCAAAGGCCCCGGTGTGGACCGGTCAGGCGATGTGATGCGCCACGCCAATATGGCGGGAACGGCCGCCTTGGGCGGTGTCGTGATGGCGATGGGTGATGATCACACCGGCGAAAGCTCGACCACGCTGCATCAATCAGACTGGGCGATGGTGGATGCCTTCATGCCGATCGTTAGTCCGGCGGGTGTGCAGGAGATACTTGATTACGGGCTTTACGGTTGGGCGCTGGGGCGGTTTGCGGGTGTTTGGGTCGGACTAAAGACCATGAAAGATACGGTCGAGGCAACCTCGGTTGTCAACGGTGATCCGCACCGGATGCAATTTGTGGCGCCGGATTTCGAGATGCCAGAGGGTGGCGTGCACATTCGTCTGGTCGACACGCCGCAGGCGCAGGAAGCGCGGATGATCGACGTCAAGCGACACGCAGCCGAAGCGTTTTCACGCGCCAACCGGATGGACAAGCGGGTCTGGGGGCAGCGCGGAGCACGTATTGGCTTTGTTGCGGCGGGAAAGAACTGGCTCGATCTGGTGCATGCGTTGTCGTTGCTGGGGCTTGACGCGGCAGAGGCCCAGCTGCTGGGGATCACAACCTATAAAGTCGGACAGGTCTGGCCCATGGACCGTCAGGGGTTTCGGGACTGGGCCAGCGGGCTTGATCTGATTGTGGTTGTCGAGGAAAAGCGCAAGCTGATCGAAGGGCAGATCAAGGATGCACTGTTTGATGATCTTGCGGGGCGTCGGGTGTACGGCGCGCGCAAGGGCGAAGAAGTTCTGTTCACGGATCGCTATGCGCTGGATCCGGTCGATATTGCGGCGAGGATCGGAACGGTCCTGATCGAGGAGGGCTGTAGCACCGCAGCTGTGCAGGCCGGTCTGGCCCAGATCGAGGCTGCGCGCGTCGCTGATAATGCCACTGATATCGCTGCGCGATTGCCTTATTTCTGTTCGGGGTGCCCGCACAACAGTTCGACCAAGGTCCCCGAGGGCAGCCGCGCCTATGCCGGTATCGGGTGTCATTATATGGTGCAGTGGATGGACCGCGAAACGCTTGGTTTTACGCAAATGGGCGGCGAGGGTGCGAACTGGATTGGTGAATCTCTTTTTTCAACCCGCGAGCATGTCTTTCAGAACATCGGGGATGGCACCTATAACCACTCCGGCATTCAGGCGATCCGGGCGGCGATCTTGTCGGGCACGACGATGACCTATAAAATTCTGTATAACGATGCCGTTGCAATGACCGGCGGCCAGCAGAACGACGGCGGTCTTACCCCGGCGCAGATTGTGCGCGAGGTCACGGCGGCGGGTGCCATGAAGGTCGTGGTTGTCCACGATGACAAAGAAGACGTTGATCGTGCGGCGCTGCCTGCCGGGGTACAGGTTTACGAGCGCGCCGAGTTGGACGATGTGCAAAAAGAGCTGCGCACGGTCAAAGGCGTGTCGGTCATCGTCTATGTTCAGACGTGTGCTGCGGAAAAGCGTCGCCGCCGCAAGCGGGGGCTTTTTCCCGATCCTGACAAGCGGGTCTTTATTAACACCGATATTTGCGAGGGTTGTGGCGACTGCGGGGTGCAATCCAATTGTGTGTCTATCCTGCCTGTCGAGACCGAGTTAGGGCGCAAGCGCAAGATCGACCAATCCTCGTGCAACAAGGATTTTAGCTGCGTCAACGGGTTTTGTCCGTCTTTTGTGACGGTCGAGGGCGCGACGCTGCGCAAGAATGCCACGCAAAGCATCGAGATCCCCGACCTTCCGGTGCCGGTTTTGCCGCCCATCAACGGCACGTTCAACCTTGTGATAACTGGCGTTGGCGGAACCGGAGTTGTGACGATCGGGGCCATCTTGGCCATGGCGGCACATCTGGACGGGAAGGGGGCCGGCATGATCGAGATGGCGGGGCTGGCTCAGAAAGGCGGGGCGGTTCATATCCATTGCCGTCTTGCCAATCGCCCTGAAGACATCAATGCAATCAGGGTCGCCACAGGCGAGGCGCACGGCGTCATTGGCGGCGATCTGGTGGTAACAGCCGGGGCGCAGACACTTGGCCTGATGCGTACCGGGCAAACGGGTGGTGTGGTGAATGTTACCGAAGCGATCACCGGAGACTTCACGCGAAATGCCGATTTCCGGATTCCGAACGACCGGTTAAGGCTGGCTCTTGAGGCAAAACTTCAAGGCAGGGTCCAGTTCTTTGATGCTTCTGAAATGGCGCGGCGCTTGATGGGGGATTCGATTTATTCGAACATGATGATCCTTGGGGCGGCGTGGCAAAACGGGCATGTCCCCTTGACGCACAAAGCGATCCTCGAGGCGATTACTCTGAACCGGGCGGCTGTTGAAAACAACCTTCGTGCGTTCGAAATCGGGCGCTGGGCGGCGGTGTTCCCGGCCCGGGCCGACAAGGTTTGCGGGGCATCCGGCCTCGACAAGCCAAAGAGCCTGCAGGAGAAGATCGACTTTCGCGCGCAGCACCTTGTGGATTATCAGGGCAAGCGTTTGTCGCGGCGTTATTTGCAGCTGGTCGACGGTGTCATTGATCCTGCGCTCAAGGCGGCGGTGGCTTTGGGCTATCACAAACTTCTGGCGTATAAAGACGAATACGAGGTGGCGCGCCTTTTGATCCAGACCCGCGCCAAGGCGCAAGAAGTGTTCGAGGGCGATTTGACGCTGAAGTACCAGCTTGCTCCGCCCATGCTGGGTGGGACGGGTTCAAACGGGCGCCCGCGCAAACGGGCATTCGGGGAAAAGTTTGCAAAGCTTTTCCCGATCCTTGCGCGCCTGAAATTTCTGCGCGCGACGCCGCTTGATCCGTTCGGATATGCAGCCGAACGCCGGATGGAGCGTGCTCTTGTCACGCAATATCAAGCGGATGTAGGGCGTATTTTGGTTGGGCTGACCGATGCCAATAGGGAGGCTGCCATCGCGATTGCCGAACTGCCGCTCCAGATAAAGGGTTTTGGCCCTGTCAAAGAGGAAAGTGCCCGGATGGCGGCAAAGCGGCGGCTTGAATTGTGGGCGGCTTTCGACGGGGCCGATACGGCGGTACGGCAGGCTGCCGAATAAGCGCACGGTAAAGGTTCTGTTGGCGTGGATATCGCTGGTCAGGGCGTACGCCGCAGGCTATTTCAGGCAAGAGTGAGGGAGCGCCCGGGATGCAGAGCCGCTATAACGCGGGTGACACAAAACCGGCGTGCCGCGCGGAAGACACGGCAGGCCGTGGGCAGGGCATGACGATCCGGGCGGGCTATGCTGGCGGGCGGTGCTGGCGGGCGGTCAGGTCGGGTTTTGGCACGCTGCGCGGGATAACGTTTTGGCCAATCCACACAGTTCTCTTGATTGCGAAGTCGATTTCGATGAAAGGCACCAGTTCTGATGGCAGTTGGAATTTTTGATAGCGGGTTGGGCGGATTGACCGTGCTGGAGGCGGTCACCAAGCGCTTGCCAGAGGTCCCGTTTGTGT
The DNA here is from genome assembly GCA_047633515.1 of Paracoccaceae bacterium. Lineage (GTDB taxonomy): Bacteria > Pseudomonadota > Alphaproteobacteria > Rhodobacterales > Rhodobacteraceae > JBLHUT01. The sequence goes on from JBLIFE010000064.1 coordinate 8,617, forward strand.
ATCTGGGGGATAACGCGCATGCGCCTTATGGGGTCCGCGATGCTGACGACGTGTATGCGTTGTCTTGTGCCTCTGTCGAGCGGCTTTGGGATGCGGGATGCGATCTTGTGATACTGGCCTGCAACACGGCCAGTGCGGCAGCCCTCAGACGGATGCAAGAAAGCTGGGTTCCCAAGGACAAGCGCGTTTTGGGGGTGTTTGTGCCGCTGATCGAAGCGTTGACCGAGCGTCAGTGGGGCGACAATTCTCCGCCGCGACAGGTGGCGGTGCGCGATGTGGCGCTTTTTGCGACGCCGGCCACTGTTGCCAGTCGGGCGTTCCAGCGCGAGTTGGCCTTTCGGGCAATCGGTGTCGACGTCGAGGCGCAGGCCTGTGGTGGTGTGGTGGATGCGATCGAAGACGGAGATCTGATCCTTGCCGAGGCGCTTGTGCGTAGCCACGTGGACGCGTTGAAGCGCAAGATGCCCTATCCTCAGGCTGCTATCCTTGGGTGCACCCATTACCCGCTCTTGCAAGACGTGTTCCAGGCGGCGTTGGGTCCCGGGGTTGGCGTCTATTCACAGGCGAGCCTTGTTGCGGAAAGTCTGGCGGATTA
>JBLIFE010000065.1:0-9203 GCA_047633515.1 Paracoccaceae bacterium
CCGCAGAACTGGCAGTCTGCGGTGACGACCCCGTCGTCGGTGACCATCTCGTTGATATCTTCGGCTGAATAGATCGACAGGCTTGTGCGGACGGTTTGCTCTGAGCAACTGCATCCAAATTGAACCGCTTGGGGGTCAAAGACGCGAGGGATTTCCTCGCTGAACAAGCGCACGAGCAGCTCTGTCGGCTGAACGGTTGGTCCGATCAACTCAAGATCCTCGACAGTATCGAGCAGGATGTTCGCGCGGTTCCAGTTTTCTTCGGCGTCGCCCTCAAGCATGTCCGATGCGGCTAGCAACCCGCCATCGCCGCTGCCACCGTCCACCGGTCCGCCCTGACCACCGGCCAGTGGCGACGCCTTTGGCATATGCTGCAACATAACGCCGCCCGCTCGCCAGCTTTGCGTCTCTCCGGGCATCTGGCTGCGACCGAACGAGACCTGAAACCGAGTCGGAAGCTGCTCTGATTGGGCAAAATATGTCTCTGCACAAGCCGAGAGCGACCCGCCGGCAAGCGGCGTGATACCCTGATACGGGACCATACCTTCGCCCTGATCTATCAGGATCGCGAAATATCCCTTCCCGATCATGTCGAACGGACGGACCGCATCCAGTGCGGCATCGGTGTCATATCCTGCATAGGCCCGAATGCGTGCGGGGGCTCCGTCGCTGGGGGGGCCGTAATAATCGGTCGCAATAAGCCGCACCGGCCCGTCCCCGCGCACTTGCAACGACAGCTTCCAGCGCAACTTGATCGTTTGTCCGATCATTGCCGTCAACAATGCGGCCTCTGCGACCAGAGCCTCGACGGCGGCAGGATAATTATGCTGCTCGAGCACCTGATCCAGCGCGTTGTCCAGACGGGCAATGCGGCCGCGAATATCACTGCGGTCAAGTTGGAAGGGCAGAACGGTATCGTCCCACGCAATTTTCGATCCAATAGCCATTGGGGATTTCCTTACGCTTCTGCACTTGGCATATCTTACGGACATAGGCGCGGCAACGCCTGTAGAAAAGGGGCAAATATGATACGCCGATTTGGAGAGCCGGTGAAACCGGACCAGACGTACCGCATGCGCCCCGGGGCCTATGCGGTGATTTTGCGTGGTGATGCGGTCTTGTTGACCCATCAATCAGCGCCGAAACCTGAATTTCAGTTGCCTGGTGGCGGTATCGACCGTGGAGAGCACACCCTACCGGCGCTGCACCGCGAAGTGATGGAGGAAACCGGCTGGACGGTGCAGATCAAAGGGCGCCTTGGTGCGTTCCGGCGCTTTACGTTTATGCCGGAATACGACCTGTGGGCTGAAAAGCTGTGTACGATCTATATCGCGTCACCGGGGCGCCGTGTTGGAGCGCCGGTCGAACACGGCCATATGGCGGTCTGGATGCCGCAACGAGAGGCGGTCGACCTGTTGGGCAATCCGGGGGACCGGCATTTTTTGAACAGCCTGCTGTAAAGCTCACAGGGTCGTTTCGTACGCTGCAGGACCGCCAAATTCAAAAAGGGCCGCACTCACATCGTCGGGGAAATCGGCATCTTCGGCATAGGCGGTCAAATCCCAGATCAGAGTCTCCATAAAGCCGATGCCGGTAATTTTTGCATTTTTCCGAAGTAATTCGGAAAATCCATCCGTATCCAGCAAGGCTCCGTTGGGGTTGGGACATTCGGTTATTCCATCTGAAATCAGCAGTAACCGATCGCCGGTTTCAAGCTTTGCAAAGACAGTTTCATACCCGATGTCCTCGATCAGCCCGATCGGGGGACCACCGTTGCCGATGTATTCGATCCGGCCATCAGCACGCTGAATGGCCGGATGCGGATGCCCGGCCTGCACAAAGGCCACCGCGCCGGTCACAAGGTCGATATCGGCAAAAACCATCGTGAAATAGTTTTCGGTCTGCATTTCGGTCAGAAGCAAATGGTTGAGCAGCGCGGCAATCTTGTCAGGTGAGTGGGCGCTGTTGGCACCGACGCTCTCCTCGGTCAGGGCAATGTTTTGCTCGGCTGACCCGCTTGACAGATAACCGGCCAGTCGTGCGGTCATCAGGGCCGAGGTCACGCCGTGACCGGAGACATCAATTGAAAAAACAGCCAGTCGCGTCGCATTGATCGGAAAAAAGCCCACAAGGTCGCCGCCGACGTGGCCCGCAGGGCGCAGAAGCAGCGAAACCTGAGATGGACCGAACCTACGAAATCGTTCTTTGACCAGCGATTGTTGCAGTTTGCGCGCCTCGATCAGATCACGATCGAGAGAATCATAAAGGTGGCTTATCTCGGTCAGGGTTTTTGTGATCAGGCGGTTTTTGGCGACCAACTCGTCCTGCATCGCGAGGATCCGCTCGCCTGCGGTCAATCTGGCACGAAGTTCTTCGGCATTTACCGGCTTTGTCAGGAAATCATCGGCCCCTGCGTCGAGTCCCTGCGCAATCTCGCTGACATCACTTTTCGAGGTCAGCAACAGGAAATACCCATAACTTTCGCGCTTGAGTTGGCGGAACTGTGCGCAAAACTCCGGCCCCAGCATTTCGGGCATCATCCAGTCGCTGAGCACCAGATCGAAATTTTGGCTGCTACATAGCGCCAGTGCCACGGTACCCGACTCCGCTTCGGTGACGATATAGCCCCAACGGCGCAACAAGGCGCGCAGGATCTTGCGCTGCAGGCGGCTGTCATCAACGATCAGAACCTGCCGCGGAACGCTTGGGGGGGCGTTTTGACCCAGTGTGTCACAGCGGGGGTCCGGCGCACTCACTCTCGTCTCCTCTTCAGGTCGGGACTCTGACTATGCCCCTACATCGCTGCTCTGGCTTAATAGGACGTAAATGAACAAAGTTTTATTGGCTTTGCCCAGCCGAACCCGAAGGGTCAACCAAGGCTTAATATCTGGCCGGTAAGCTGACTGTCGTGGTGAGCCGGAGTTTTCAGAATGCAGGTGGGAAGCATGACATGATTGATTGGGACCGTGTGGACGAGTTGCGTCGAGAAGTCGGAGATGAAGATTTCTCGGAAATCGTGGCGTTGTTTCTGACTGAGGTGGCCGAGGTTGCAGACCGGTTGCGCAGCGCGCAGCCCTCCGAGACGCTGGCCGAGGATTTCCATTTCCTAAAGGGATGTGCGTTGAATCTGGGCTTTTTTACGCTGGCAGGGCTGTGCCAAAAGGGCGAGACATCCGGTGCCAGCCGCTCAGAGATCGAACAGCTTTTGCTTTGTTATGACCGCTCGCTCGGGGCCTTTTCCGGATGGTCCAAGCGTTTGGTCGATGCCTAGGCACTGACTTCAGACGATGAACTCCGCCAGCATCTCGTCTTGTGTGATGTCGTGAAAATCGAACCCGGCGGCAGCAAGACGCGCAAAGAGCGATTCGAAATCTTTGGGGCTTTTTGTTTCGAGCCCGAGAAGGACGGATCCGAAATTGCGGGCCGATTTTTTCAGGTATTCGAACCGGGCAATATCGTCGTTCGGTCCCAGCAGCCCCAAAAAATCCCGCAAGGCGCCGGGCCGCTGTGGCATCCGCAAAATTAGATACTTTTTGACCCCTGAATAGCGAAGTGCGCGCTCTTTTACTTCTGGCAGTCGCTCGAAATCAAAATTTCCGCCCGAGGTGACGCAGACAACCCGCTTACCGCGAATCTGCTGGGCAAGTTCGGGCAGCACATCCAGCGACAGCGCGCCTGCGGGTTCCAGCACGATGCCCTCGATGTTCAATATCTCGATGATTGTGGTGCAAATCCGGTCTTCGGGGGCCAAAAGAACGCTTTCGGGCGGAACGGAGGCAAGAACCTCGAAGGTGCGCGCACCGATTCGCGCAACCGCGGCGCCGTCCACAAATGTATCAATCTTGGGCAGAGTGACCGGTGTGCCTGCTTTCAAAGCCGCCGTCAGGCTTGCCCCCCCTACCGGCTCGACATAGCGCAACACGGTTTGCGGGGCTTCTTGTGACAAATAACGGGTCATGCCGGACGACAGACCTCCGCCCCCGACCGGCAGGATGACCATGTCCGGCGCGCCCATTTCGGCCATAATTTCAACCGCGACGCTGGCTTGCCCCTCGATCACATCGGGATCATCAAAGGGGGATAGAAAATGCCCGCCGGCCTCATTGCAAAACGCCTGTGCCGCGGCAAGCGTGTCATCGAAGTAATCACCGGTTAATCGAACTTCGATCTGGTCGCCGCCAAAAGTCTTTGTTTTCAGTATCTTTTGTTGTGGCGTCGTCACGGGCATAAAAATAACGCCGCGCACGCCGAAGTGTTTGCACATGAATGCGACACCTTGAGCGTGATTGCCGGCGCTGGCACACACAAACAGTTCCTGATCGGGTTCAATCTGCCGGACCTTGCGCATGGCATTGAACGCGCCGCGCAATTTATACGAGCGGACCGGGGACAGATCCTCGCGCTTGAGCCAGATGTCGGCGGCGTACCTGTCGGACAAAAAGGCATTGTGCTGCAACGGTGTGGGCGGAAAGACGGCGCGCATCAGCACTTCGGCGGCGCGGGCTCTGGCGGCGAAATCTGTCATAGGTCTGGCTAACAAATTCCCACAAGGCGCGCTATGGGTAATCGTCCTTGCTGGTCGGGGCATTCACGCGTAAACCCCGCCCCTGAATGCAGCAAGGAGCCCCCGTGATGTCCAAGTCCGAAATCGCCCCCAAGAAAGTCGTTCTGGCCTATTCTGGTGGGTTGGATACGTCGATTATTCTCAAGTGGTTGCAAACTGAATACGGTTGCGAGGTTATTACCTTTACTGCCGACCTCGGTCAGGGCGAAGAGTTGGAACCGGCCCGCAAAAAGGCCGAGATGATGGGCGCCAGCGCCATTTATATCGAAGATTTGCGCGAAGAATTCGTCCGCGACTTTGTGTTTCCGATGTTCCGTGCCAACGCTGTTTACGAGGGGTTGTATCTGTTGGGCACCTCGATCGCACGGCCCTTGATATCCAAGCGGCTGGTCGAAATTGCCGAGGCCGAGGGGGCCGATGCCGTGGCGCATGGCGCGACGGGCAAGGGCAATGATCAGGTTCGGTTCGAATTGGCAGCTTATGCGCTGAACCCCGATATCAAGGTGATTGCGCCGTGGCGCGAGTGGGACCTGACAAGCCGCACTAAATTGATTGAATTTGCAGAGAAAAACCAGATCCCGATTGCATTGGACAAGCGTGGCGAGGCCCCGTTCAGTGTCGATGCCAACCTGTTGCATACCTCGAGCGAGGGCAAAGTGCTGGAGGATCCGGCAGTCGATGCGCCCGAGTATGTTTATCAGCGCACTGTCAGCCCCGAAGAGGCCCCCGACACGCCTGAATTCATCGAAGTAGGCTTCGAGAAAGGCGACGCCGTCAGCGTCAACAGTGTGGTGATGAGCCCGGCCAGTGTGTTGACCGAATTGAACGCGCTGGGCGGCAAGCACGGCATCGGACGGCTTGACCTTGTCGAGGGACGCTTTGTCGGTATGAAGTCGCGCGGCATTTATGAAACGCCGGGTGGTACGCTGCTGCTTGAGGCACATCGCGGGATCGAATCCATTACGCTGGACCGTGGGGCGGCGCATCTGAAAGACGAATTGATGCCCCGTTATGCCGAACTGATCTATAACGGGTTCTGGTTCAGCCCCGAACGCGAGATGTTGCAAGCCGCTATCGACAAAAGTCAGACCCACGTCACGGGCACTGTGCGGATGAAGCTTTACAAAGGTCACGCGCGGGTCGTTGGCCGGTGGTCAGACCATTCGCTGTATTCCGAGGCGCATGTGACGTTCGAGGATGACGCTGGTGCGTACGATCAAAAGGACGCCGCAGGTTTCATTCAGTTGAACGCCCTGCGGCTCAAGCTGTTGGCAGCACGCGACCGACGGTTGAAGTAAACTGCGCGCTGTGTGCGGTGCGGGATCAGGGAATGATCCGCGCCGTGCGCAGCCGCTCATAGATCGGCAAGGCTGTTTCGCAAAGCGCGGCATGCCGACCGGCCAGTTCGGGGAGTGGTCCTTCGGGGTTTGAAAACCCTGTCGACCGGTGCACGGCCCCGTACCAATGTTTCGCCCAGACACCATCGGCTAGGTGCCCTCCGGCGGGCCATTTCAGCATATTGGCATCAAAGGGCAGGCCAAGTGCGGCACATAGCGCCCTGAGTGCCGCTTCGGGCTGCGCACGAATGTCCATGGCATCGATGACCAAAGGGTCCTGTCCCATATCACAGGCTTTTTGGAACAACCGCAGCTGCGCGTCGAAGCCGATCTCTTCTGCGGTGGGGTCTTCGCGTTTGGCGGTATAGCTGGCAATCACACGCGCCGGATGCCGGATCAGAAAAACGTTGCGCGCCTGTGCCATCCAGTCCAACGGCATGCCCGGCAGCATGTGATGGGTCATCAGTTTCTGGTAATATACCGTGCGACCCTGCGGGATCGGACCGGTCAGGGCGTCTACGATCTCGTCAGGGAGCAGGGTGTCTGCGGCCAGGATTTCTTTGGTCATCGGGTGTTGCTGGCCGGTTTGCCGCAGGTAGGTTGCGTAGAACGGCTCGTCTGTGACGGCACAATCAGGGCGTGCCCCGAAGCTGTACATCAGGGCGGTCGAAAGGTTGCGCGGCCCGGACCACATTGCAATGCGCATCAGCTGACTTTCATTTCTATCAAGGATTTATAAAGGTTGCGTAGGTGTTCGGTGACAGGGCCAAGCGTGCCTGACCCGATCTGGCGCCCGTCAATGCTTGCCACGGGGGTCTGCGCGCCGAATGTGCCGGTCAGAAAAGCCTCGTCCGCCCCGTAGGTATCCACAAGGCTGAAATTCCGCTCGAACACCGGAATGCCGTTGGCACGGCACAGGTCGATGACCTTTTGGCGCGTGATGCCGTTCATGCAGTAATCACCGGTTGATGTCCAAACCGCACCTTTGCGCACGATAAAGAAATTGCACGCGTTCGTCGTGTTCACAAAGCCATGCAGATCCAGCATCAGTGCCTCGTCCGCGCCGGCCTTTTGCGCCGCAATGCAGGCCAGAATGCAGTTCAGTTTCGAGTGACTGTTGAGTTTCGGGTCCTGTGACATGGGCAGGCCGCGTATATGCGGCACAGTGGCAAGTGTGATCGGGCGCGGAATGCTTGGCTTTGAATGCTCCATGATGATGACCATCGTAGGCCCCGATTGTGACAACGACGGATGCTGGAAGGGCCGTGTTTTGACGCCGCGCGTGACCATCAGGCGGGCGTGGGCATCAGTGTGCATGTCATTGGCACGGCGGGTTTGCTCAAGTGCGGCAATCACGCCTGCTCGGTCCAGCCCGATATCCAGATCAATGGCCTTTGCTGCCTCGAACAGACGATCGAGATGTTCTTCAAGAAACGCCCAGCGGCCGTCGTAAAGCCGCAACCCTTCCCAGACGCCGTCGCCCAGCATGAAGCCGCTGTCAAACACGCTGACTTTTGCATCGGCGCGCGGGGCCAACGCGCCATCGACATAGATCATGATGTGGGCGTTGCGTGCGTCTTCGGCGGCTTGATGCGTCGTTACATGCTCGGTCATCGTCTTTATCACCCTTTGTCACTTGCCCGTGAGATTCACGCACATCGGATTGCGCCCCGGTCCATCCGGCAACAGACTGGCTCCAACGTCAAGGAGGCACGACGATGGTAGAACAGTTTCAGTACTTCAAACCCGCACTTTTGGCTTTTGCGATCCTGCTGGGGGCGGGGGCCGGATACGGGCATGTTCAGGCGGCTCCGTTGGAGAAGCTGGTCGTCGCGGGGGGCTGCTTCTGGTGTGTCGAGTCAGATTTCGAGAGCGTCAAGGGCGTAACCGAAGCGGTCTCGGGCTTTGCTGGTGGCAAGACGCGGAACCCGACCTACAAGTCTGTGACCAGTGGAGGCACCGGCCATTACGAGGTTGTCGAGATCACCTATGATCCTGATTTGGTCTCTTCGGCACACTTGCTTGATCTCTTTTTCCGCTCTGTCGATCCGACAGATGCGGGCGGACAGTTTTGCGACAGGGGAGACAGCTACCGCACCGCGATTTTCGTTGACGGGAACGCTGAACAAAAGATCGCACAGGCCAGCAAAGCCAAGGCAGAGCGCGATCTGGGCCAGCAGGTCGTGACCCCGATCCTGAAGGCCGCCACCTTTTACCCCGCCGATAGCTATCATCAGGATTATTACAAATCAGATAAGACGATCCTGACCCGTTTTGGCCTGATTTCACGGGCAAAAGCCTATAAACGCTATCGCGCAGGCTGTGGGCGGGATGCCAAAGTGAAGTCTCTTTGGGGTGCCGCAGCCGCTTTTGCGAAAAAGGGTTAGTCGCGCATCTTCATAAAGGTTTCCACCTCGACATAGTCGGGGATCGCAGATGCGGTCCCTTGGCGGCCCACTTGCAGGGCGGCGGCAGCGGCGGCTTTTGCAAGGGCGACATCAACGGTGTCGCCCTGATCCCTGCTGGCACAAAAGTATCCGGCAAATGTATCTCCTGCGCCGGTTGTATCGACGGCCTCGACCTCGGGGGCGTTCACAGAGAGGGTTTCTCCGGTTTCAAGATTGCTCCAGGTGGCGCCCTTTTTTCCTCGGGTCACAAGCACCTCGGAGACTGGCAAGTCGTGCAGCCCGCATCCCATTTCCTGCGTCAATTGCATGGCCTCGACTGCGTTCAGGATCAGCAAGGTCACAAAGGGCAAGACCGCCCTGACGGCGGCCACATCAAACGGTGACGCTGAATACACGACCCGCAAGCCGAAATCGCGAGCAGCTACCGCAGCCTCAGGCACGCCATTTGTCTCGTTTTGTAGCAAAAGCATGTCTTGCGACCCTGCGGTGGCCAGCAAATTGCGCACGTGATCAGGGTCGATCAGGCCGTTCGCACCGGCAAAGATCACGATCTGGTTCTCGGCGTCAGGTGTAACAAAGATCATGGCATGGCCGCCGGGCACGTCAGGATCCATCACCACATGCGAGGTATCCACGCCGTATCCTGACAGCACGTCGCGCATCCATTGGGCATCTTTGCCCATACACCCGAGGTGATAGACTTTTGACCCTGCGCGTGCTGCGGCGACGGATTGGTTCGCGCCTTTGCCGCCCAAACCGATCGTGGCGTGGGTTGCAGCCAGTGTTTCTCCTGCCTGCGGGAAATGGGGCACTCTATAGGACCAATCCGCGTTGATTGATCCGAGGTTGTAGATGGCCATTCCGACCCTTTCGCTGTCAGCTTAGATTTCGATC
>JBLIFE010000066.1:0-9164 GCA_047633515.1 Paracoccaceae bacterium
TAAGCCCACAGATTTGGATAATCGACCAGCCGCTTGCGGTTACATTTGAAATGCAGATGATAGACCATATCGAACCGCACAAGCGTCGGAAACAGCCGCCAGTCCGCCTCGGTCAGGGCCTCCCCCATCAGATAGCGCTTTGAGGACAAGCGTGTTTCGAGCCACTCCATCGTATCGAACAACTCTGATACAGCCACATCGTAGGCCCCTTGGGTTGTCGCAAAACCGGATTTGTAGACGCCGTTGTTGAGCGTGTGATAGACCCGATCGTTGACCTCTTCGATCTCGGTCCGGTGTGCCAAGGGCCAGTAATCCTGTGTGTTGCCGGTGATACCGTTAAAGGCGCTGTTGAACATCCGGATGATCTCGGACGATTCGTTGCTGACAATTGTCGCCTGATGTTTGTCCCACAAAACCGGCACCGTCGCGCGGCCCGACATCGCAGGGTCGGCCTTGGCATAGACTTCGTGAATATAGCGCATGCCAAACAGGTCGTCGCCCGTGGTTCCCGGATAACCCCCTGTCAGGGCCCAGCCGTTGTCCAGCATATCGGGATCGACGACAGAGACCGAGATATGCTCTTCCAAGCCCTTGAGCACACGAAAGATAAGCGTCCGGTGCGCCCATGGGCAAGCGTAGCTGACATAAAGATGATAGCGGCCGCTCTGCGCCTTGAAACCCGCCACACCAGAGGGGCCTGCGGCACCGTCGGCTGTGATCCAGTTGCGAAACCCTGCATCGGGGCGCACGAAGGCACCGTCGGTTGCTAGTTGATCCTTGCTCCACACGCCCTCGACCAATCGTCCCATGGCACGCTCCTTTGCTTGATCAAAATCCAAGAGCCATCATTAGACCCTCAGACCCGAAGTGACCACAGCAGCCTGTGCACGCTGCCCGTGCACCGATGCACAATTCCGTTGAAATTACGCAATTGTGACCTCTTGTCGTCCAATGGCCTGCCACGCGGCGAAAACAACGCCCCTCGTGTCGCCTGCCACCCCTGTGCGTCGCTTTCGAATTGCGCCAAACAAGCCCACCGCCTATATCGTGCCACGACGACGCCTTTGACGGGGGCCAGAACGATTGGCAAGCAAGGGTCGACCCAGTTCGGGGGCCCGATCTTGCAGCGTCCAAAAGTGCAGGTGCCCCTGAAACGGGTTGCCTGCCGCCCCTCATTGAATGCGGCACGCGCCACCAAAACGACAACCGGCCTGAAAACCGGCCTATAATTTGCGACTGACATAGCCCTTGAAGGAGCGCCCTTATGACCTCAGACACCCCCAAAGCGTCTCCAAAGACCGGCGTCATGATTTGCGGCCACGGGTCCCGGTCAAAAGCGGCCGTGGACGAATTCGCCATTCTTGCCGAAAAGCTGCCTGCCTATCTGCCCCCGGAATGGGAAGTTGACTATGGCTATCTTGAATTCGCCAATCCGGTGATCCGCGACGGGCTTGACCGGCTGCGCGAAAAGGGGTGCGAGCGTATTCTGGCTGTGCCGGGGATGCTTTTTGCGGCGATGCACGCCAAAAACGACATCCCCACAGTGCTCAACACCTATGCCGCACAACATGGGATCAAGGTCAATTACGGGCGCGAACTGGGCGTTGACCCAAAGATGATCGCGGCGGCCGGTGCCCGCATTCAAGAAGCGCTGGATGCCAACCCTTCCGATGTCCCCCTCCACGAGACCTGCCTTGTGGTGATCGGGCGCGGCGCATCTGACCCCGATGCCAACGGCAATGTGTCAAAAGTTGCCCGCATGCTGTGGGAGGGGATGGGCTTTGGCTGGTGCGAGGTCGGATATTCCGGCGTGACCTTCCCGCTGGTCGAGCCTTGCCTGCAACATGTCTCGCGGCTTGGCTATAAACGGGTCGTCGTGTTTCCCTATTTCCTGTTCACGGGTATTCTGATCGACCGTATCCACGGATTTACCGATCAGGTTGCCGCACAGTACCCTGATATCTCGTTCCTGAAGGCAGGATACCTGAAGGATCATCCTAAGGTCCTTGAAACATTTGCCGAACGCATCACCGAACAGGTCGGAGAAATCCCGCCACCCAACTGTGCCATGTGCAAATATCGCACCCAAGTGCTTGGGTTCGAAGCAGAGGTCGGTGCCGTTCAGGAAAGCCACCACCACCACGTCGAGGGTCAAGGTGCCTCGGCCCCCGGCTCCAACGTCGAAGATTGTGCGCTTTGCGATACATTTTGCACTGGTCTATGCCGCCTGAATGCACAAGCCGACCAGCACGGGCATGACCACAGTCACGATCATGACCATGCACACGACCACGGACACACGCATGACCACGTCCATGCGCCCTACCCACACGCAAGCCATCCCCATGGCCCCGAAAGCGTACGCAAGACCAACACCCTGTCCGACTGACCTGTCGCGCCTGCAAATGCGGGCGCACGACAAATTTGCGCGTGGCTGCGTGCACAGACCCCCGACGAAAAAGGCCTGATCATGCGTCCCTACCTGAAAGACCCTGCCGCGATTTATGCTGCCAGCTTTGCCACCGTTCGCGCCGAGGCAAAGCTTGACCGGTTCGATAAGGCGATGCAATCAGTGGCCATTCGTCTGATCCACGCCTGCGGCATCGTCGAGGTCGCCGACAGGATTGCGTACTCGGCAAATGCCGCACAAATCGGAACCGATGCGCTTTTGAAGGGCGCACCGGTTTTGTGTGATTGCGAAATGGTCGCGGCCGGGATCATCCGGCGCAACCTGCCTGCTGCGAACAATGTTCTTGTGACGCTGAACGATCCGACCACACCCGCAAAAGCCGCAGCCCTTGGCACGACCCGGTCGGCAGCAGCGGTCGAGCTTTGGAAGCCGCACATCGAAGGCGCAATTATCGCCATCGGCAACGCCCCGACCGCGCTGTTTCACCTGCTTGAGCGATTGGACGAAGGGTGGCCGAAACCCGCGTTGATCCTTGGATTTCCGGTCGGTTTTGTCGGCGCGGCGGAATCCAAGGCCGAACTGGCTGGAAACCCGCGCGGCACCCCCTTTATTGCATTGCGCGGACGGCGGGGCGGCTCTGCGATTGCATCGGCTGCGGTCAACGCGCTTGCCGCAGGCCTACCGGAGTGACTGATTTAATGACACCGAATACATCCGCCGCGTGGCTGCACATTGTCGGCATCGGCGAAGACGGGCTTGAGGGGCTTTTGCCCGCAACCCGCGCCATTGTTGCTGCGGCCGAAGTGATTATCGGCGGCGACCGGCATCATGAACTAGCCGCCAACCCGACCGCCGAGCGTTTGGCGTGGCCACACCCGTTCGATGCCCTGATCGACACGATCCGCGCATTAAAGGGCCGCCGCGTTGTTGTTTTGGCCACAGGAGATCCGCTTTGGTATTCGGTGGGGGCGCGCATCGGGCGCGCGATTGATCCCGCGCAGATCACCTATCACCCGCAGGTATCGGCGTTTCAACTTGCCGGTGCGCGCATGGGTTGGAGCCTTGCCGATGTGGAAACCCTGACCGTTCATGGCCGGCCTGTTGAACAAATAATCGCATTCATTCAACCCGACCAGCAGCTTTTGATCCTTACGACGGGGGCTGAAACACCCGCTCAGATAGCGAACTTTTTAACCAAGCGCGGGTTCGGCGCATCAAAAATGACGGTTTTGGCCGCGATGGGTGGCCCGCAGGAACAACGCTTTGACGGCATCGCACAAGACTGGGCCCACGTCGTGCCTGCCTTCAACACGCTGGCCGTTGACTGCATTGCCGCGCCTGATGCCGCCCTGATCCCGCGTGTTCCGGGCCTGTCAGATGACGTGTTCGAACACGACGGCACCATGACCAAGCGTGAAATCCGCGCCGCGACCCTTGCCAAGCTGATGCCGATGCGCGCGGCATTGTTGTGGGACGTCGGCACCGGGTGCGGGTCGGTAGCCATCGAATGGATGCGCGCGGCGCGCTTTGCCCGCGCGATCGGGATCGAGCCACGCGCCGACCGACGGTTGATGGCGGCGGCAAACGCGCTTGCCCTTGGGACCCCGCGGTTCGAGATTATCGAGGGAACCGCACCGGACGCGCTTGCAGGTCTGCCCGTGCCGGATGCGATTTTCGTAGGCGGTGGTTTGTCAGAAGAAACCTTTGCGGCCTGCTGGAAGGCTTTGCGCCCGCTTGGCCGCTTTGTCGCAAACGCGGTGACGCTGGAATCCGAAGCAAAGCTCATCGCCCTGCACAAAGCCCACGGCGGAGAGCTTGTGCGGATTCAGGTGCACCGCGCCGAGCCGGTCGGCCCCTACACCGGCTGGCGCCCTGCGATGCCGGTGACCCAGTGGAGCTTGATCAAACGATGACACCACCCCGCATTTTGCCCGGAACACTGCACGGTGTCGGGCTTGGCCCCGGTGATCCGGAGCTGATGACATTGCGCGCCGCGCGCCTGATCGGGTCGGCGCGTGTCATTGCCTACCCGACGCTGGCCGGCGCCGACAGCTTTGCCAGACAGATCGCCCAAGCGCATATTCACCCCGACGCGGTGGAAATTCGCATTGATCTGGAAATGTCGACCGAACGCGCCCCTGCTCAGGCCGCTTATGACGCAGGTGCCGCCAAGATCGCAGCCGAACTGGACAAGGGCCATGACGTTGTGGCGCTGTGCGAGGGGGATCCGTTTTTCTATGGCTCTTTCATGTATTTACACGCCCGATTGGCGGACCGGTACCGCGTCGCTGTTGTTCCGGGGGTGACGTCGATGACCGCTTGTGCCGCAACGGCGGCTCTTCCGCTGGCGGCGCGCAACGAGGTGATGACGATTTTGCCTGCGCCGCTGGACGAAGCAACGCTCGCGGCACGTCTTGCAACAGCCGATACCGCCGTGATCATGAAAATCGGTCGCCACCTGCCAAAGCTGCGCAGGGTGCTGGCAGCCGCGGGCCTGACCGGTCGCGCGGTTTATATCGAGCGCGCCACGCTCGAAAGTGAAAAGGTCATGCCACTGGCACAGGCCCCTGAAAAAGCGCCGTATTTCTCGATGATTCTAGTAACGAAAGGGGCCGATCCATGGCTCTAGATCCTGTCATTATCGCCCTGTCGCGCTCTGGCGAGGCGGTGGCACACCGGCTGGCGACGCTGCTGAATGTGGCTGTTCACGGACGCACGGGGCGGGTCGATCGGGCCGATGCGTTCTTTGACAACGCCCTTGACCACGTGCGAATGTTGTTTGCGGCGGGCACGCCGGTGATCGGGGTCTGCGCCTCGGGCATCCTGATCCGGGCGGTGGCACCGCTTTTGGCGGACAAGACGACCGAGCCGCCTGTTCTTGCGGTGTCGGATGACGGTGCGGTCGTGGTGCCACTTTTGGGCGGACACCGCGGCGCAAACCGTCTGGCCCGCCAGATTGCCGACGGGTTGCAGGCCACCGCAGCTGTCACCACTGCGGGCGATGTGGCGCTTGGGGTGGCACTTGACGAGCCGCCGGTTGGCTGGCGCCTTGCCAATCCCCAAGATGCCAAATCTGCAATGGCACAGCTTTTGTCAGGGGCGGGCGCGACGTTGGCGGGTGACGCGCCGTGGCTTGCGGCTGGGCTCGAAAATCGGCTTGCAAAGAGCCCCTCCGGCATCTCCGAGGGGAACAGATTGAAAATCTCGGCAACGATGGCTCCGGTCACCGGCGGGCCTGAGCACCTTGTCTTTCATCCACAGGTCGTGACGGTTGGCGTGGGCTGCGCACGCAATTGCCCACCTGATGAGCTGGCCGCACTTGTCCAAGCAACCCTGACCGAGGCGGGCGTTGCCACAGGAGCGGTTCATTCGATCAACTCCCTTGACCTAAAGGCCGACGAGCCGGCCATGAACCGCTTGGCCACCGCACTCGACGTGCCGTTCCGGCTGTTCGATGCGCCCACCCTCGAGGCAATGACCCCCCGTTTGGCAACCCCTTCCGAGGTCGTCTTTGCCGAGGTCGGCACCCACGGCGTTGCCGAGGCCGCAGCACTGGCGCAAGCCGGACCAGAGGCAACGTTACTGGCGACAAAGCGCAAAACCGCCAACGCCACCTGTGCGCTGGCCATCGCCGCCGCCCCGTTGACGCAGCTTATGGGGCGCGCGCGGGGGCGGTTGTCGATCATCGGAATCGGCCCCGGACAGGCAAGCTGGCGCACGCCAGAGGCCTCGCAACTGGTGGCACAGGCCGAGGAACTGGTCGGTTACGGGCTGTACATTGATCTGCTGGGGCCGTTGGCACACGGCAAAACACGGTCCGACTTCCCCTTGGGCGGTGAGGAAGACAGATGCCGCTACGCGCTTGAACGCGCCGGTGAAGGGCGCAACGTTGCGATGATTTGCTCCGGGGATGCCGGAATTTACGCGATGGGTGCGCTGGTCTTTGAACTATTGGACCGCCGGCCCGAGGAAATGGGTGTCTCGGATGCCGCACGCCGGGTCGAGGTTATTTCGACCCCCGGCGTATCCGCCCTTCAGGCCGCAGCCGCGCGGGCAGGCGCTCCACTCGGGCATGATTTCTGCGCGATCTCGCTGTCGGATCTGCTGACCCCGCGCGAAGACATCGTCAAACGGCTGCATGCGGCCGCGCAGGGTGATTTTGTCATCGCCTTTTACAATCCGGTGTCGCGTCGGCGCCGGACCCTGCTGGCCGAGGCGCGCGATATTCTGCTACAGCACCGTCCTGCAGATTGCCCCGTGCTTCTTGCGTCCTCGCTGGGGCGGCCAGAGGAGGACATCAGGTACAGAAACCTGTCCGATCTGCAGGTCGACGATGTTGATATGCTGACCGTTGTGCTGGTCGGATCAAGCCACTCGCGGCTGGCGCAACTGGGCGAGGGACCACGCATGTTCACGCCGCGCGGCTATGCCCGCAAGATCGACGGAGACCTCAAGGATGCGATCTGAGGGGTTTGAAATTTTTTCCTGCGACATCAAAAGGCGCCTGCCATGAGTGTTTACTTTATCGGGGCCGGCCCCGGTGACCCCGAGCTGCTGACGCTTAAGGCGCAGCGGGTTATCTCACAATGTCCCGTCTGTCTTTATGCCGGCTCCCTTGTTCCCGCCGAGGTGGTTGCCGGTGCCCCGCAGGGGGCGCGTGTTCTGGACACGGCAACCATGACACTTGATGATACCCACGCCGAAATCGTGGCCGCACACGCGCGCGGCGAAGATGTCGCACGGGTCCACTCCGGTGATCCGTCGCTTTATGGCGCAATCGCAGAGCAGATCCGGCGCCTTAGAGCGGACGACATCGATTATCAGATCATTCCCGGCGTTCCCGCTTATGCCGCTGCCGCCGCCGCTCTGGGACAGGAATTGACGATACCCGAAATTGCGCAATCAATCATTCTGACACGGGTCTCGATGAAATCGACCTCGATGCCACCGAATGAAACCCTTGAGAATTTTGCCCGCACCGGGGCGACACTCGCCATTCACCTCGGCATTCGCAACCTGCGAGAGATCGAGCGCGTGCTGACACCGCATTACGGCAGCGATTGTCCCGTCGTGATCGCCTATCGCGTTGGTTGGCCCGACCAGAGCTTTATCAAAGGGACACTGGCCGATATCCAACCGAAGGTGCGCGCCGCAAAGATTACCCGCACGGCGCTGATCCTTGTGGGGCCTGCCCTGCGTGAGGGGCATGATTTCGTGGATTCAGCACTTTACGATCCGGCAAAGCCCCATGTCTTGCGACCAAAACTCAAGGCCGGTAAAGACGGATAAGATGCACCGTCTGGCCATTTATGTAGCGAAATAACTGGTAGTAATTCACCTGCCAGCTTATGCCGGATTACAATATGAACGAGGCTGTCTGAGATGCGCTTACTCCTTTTGGCAGGGTTTTTGATACTGGCCGCAGGCACCGTGGCGTTGACTGCCCGCTATGCGACGACCCAACAACCGGGTGATGTCCGGATCGAAGGCATTCGCTTTTTGGCCGATGACGACTACGCCCGACGTCTGGGCGGCCATATCAAGGCTCGGTTCGGTATTGTGTTGCCCAAGACCCCGGACGACACACACGAAATAAACATTGTCGAGCAATCCGAAGGCGGGATTGCGCAGTTCAATTTTCTGGACCCCGATGGCGTACTTTTGGAAAGTCTGTTCATTTCCGCTGTTGATCTGCCAATGAACACAAGTCCGCAGGCCCGTCTGGATGAAAGCGCCAAGCGCTTGCACGCCGAGGCACCTGCCGCTCTGTCGCGTACGTTTACAAACGTGAGCGTCACGCGGCTTCAACCACTTTTATTGCGCGACAGCCCCGCAATGGAATTGCGCGGAACCTACATCAGCCCCGTCGCAGGGCAATTGTTCGACTATCACTTTGTGACCATTCCGCACCCGGAAAAGGTCGGGAGCCTGTATGCAGTGGTCCATATTCGCCGCTTGGGCGACAGCCCGACCGATGACAGCCGCAGCATGCAGGCGCTTGGGTCGCTGGAATGGCTGGATCGTGCCAACGCACAGTAGAGACAAACACTGCGACTGGTCATAACCGCAAAAGTCAGGTTAGAGTGATCGACAGATTTTATTTTAGCGGTTTTTAATGGCATTTTTCCGTCCGGTGATCATAATAATGGCTGCGCTCGCTTGGGCTGCGTCCCCTGTTATGGCGCAAACGCCTGCAATGGCCGCTTATTCTGCTATTTTGTCCCAAGAAGATCAGGTCAGAGGCATCTCGTTTCAAGTCGATGATGCGTACGGCGTCCGCACTGGTCAGGCCATCACGGCTCCGTTCAACATTGTCGTCCCGACATTTGGCGGTGTTGGCCCGGTCTTTGTCGCACGAATGAACGACAACCCCCGCAACGGTTTGGTAAGTTTTGGCTTTACCACTCCGCAGGGTGAGTTGATCGAGGCCATCAATCTGGTGTCAGCCCACATTCCCATGGGAGAGATGGCCCAACGGGTCGAACAATTTGCCGTCCTGCTCAACGCACGCACAGTGCCGCAATTGATGACAGGCTTTGATCAAGGTGCCCGAACAGGTATCCGGCCAATCACTGTCGGCTCTTACAAGGCCGTCGAGTTGTTGGGCACCTACACCCACCCGGTTCACGGCCTAATCCAGTGGCGTCTAGTCGGGATTCCCAATCCGCACAGCCCCGAAAGCATTTATGCACTGACCCAGATCGTGACAGAGCGGCTTCCGATTGCATCGGTCGATGACCTTCCGCGCAGCCTG
>JBLIFE010000067.1:0-9051 GCA_047633515.1 Paracoccaceae bacterium
CCATCCCGCGATAGGACTTGAAGCTGCGGCCCTGATACAAAATCACCTCGCCCGGGCTTTCATCCGTGCCCGCAATCATCGAGCCGACCATCGCACAAGACGCCCCCGCCGCGATTGCCTTTGCAAAGTCGCCCGAGAACTTGATCCCGCCATCCGCAATAATCGGTGTGCTGGTGTCGGCCGCACCCTTGGCACTGTCAATGATCGCCGTCATCTGCGGCACGCCCACGCCGGCCACCATCCGCGTCGTACAGATCGAGCCGGGACCGATGCCAACCTTGATCCCGTCGGCCCCTGCCCCGATCAACGCGCGCGTGGCCTCTGCTGTTGCCACGTTGCCGGCAATGACCTGAATGGCGCTCGAGAGCTTCTTGATCCGCTCCACGGCCAGTGCAACACCTGCCGAATGCCCATGCGCAGTGTCCACCACGATGATATCGCAGCCCGCATCAATCAACGCCTCGGATCGCTCGAACCCGGCATCGCCCACTGTCGTGGCTGCCGCGACCCGCAACCGGCCCAGTTCGTCCTTGCAAGCCTGCGGGTTCAGAACCGCCTGCTCAATGTCGCGCATCGTCAGAAGTCCGGTCAGCTTTCCGGCGGCATTGGTAACCAACAGCTTCTCGATCCGGCGTGCGTGCATCAGGCTGCGGGCCTCGCCAAGGTCGGCAGGCTCGATCAGGATCGCAAGGTCCTTCGAGCTCATCATCACACTGACCGGCACAGCATCGTCGGTTGCAAACCGCATATCGCGATTGGTCACGATGCCCAAAACATGGCCACGATCATCGACAACAGGAAATCCTGTGATCCGGTAGCGTTCCTGCAAGGCCTTTGCATCGCCCACCGTTTGATCGGGCCGCAAGGTGATAGGGTTGTAGACAACACCGCTTTCAAACCGTTTGACGCGGCGGACCTCACGGCTTTGCTGCTCCACATCAAGATTGCGGTGGATCACGCCCATGCCACCGGCCTGTGCCATGGCGATGGCCATACGAGCCTCGGTCACGGTGTCCATCGCCGAGCTGAGCAACGGGATGTTCAGGCGGATGGATTTTGTGACAAAAGTAGAGGTATCCGCCGTGGACGGCAGCACACTGCTTTGTGCCGGAATCAGAAGGACGTCATCGAAGGTCAGGGCCTCACGAATCTCCATAGCACTTTCCTTTGCGCGGGATCAGTTGGCGCGTCGCTATTACATGGAAACCGCTCAGGCGAAAGGGCCAAAGCCGAAACAGCGGATTGCAAGCCACAGGTTTTCCGGCCAATGTGCCAATTATGAGCAAACATGGTTATGAAAGCGGGCGGCTTGATCTGCCCTTCGTCGGGATCGCGACCTTCGGGAAGCGGCCCTATATCGCCGATTGGTCCACGCTGGACGCCGATGTTGCGGTGTTGGGCGCGCCCTTTGACGGCGGCACGCAATTTCGCCCCGGTGCGCGGTTTGGCCCGCGTGCCGTGCGCGAGGCCTCGACGCTGTTCAGCTTTGGCCACGCGGGGGCTTATGATCACGAAGATGATACGACGTATCTTCCGGCGACAGTGCGCATTGCCGATATGGGCGATGCCGACATCGTGCATACCGATACCGAAAAAAGCCATGCCAACATCGAAACCGGTGTGCGCGCGGCGCTTGCGGCGGGGGCATTACCCGTCGTGATCGGTGGCGATCATTCGATCAACATCCCCGTTATCCGCGCATTCGACGACCAAGGCCCCTTTCACATCGTCCAGATTGACGCGCATCTGGATTTTGTCGATGAACGCCACGGCGTACGCCACGGGCACGGCAACCCGATGCGGCGGGCAGCCGAAAAGGATTATGTTACCGGACTGACCCAGCTTGGCATCCGGAACGTGAGCTCCACCGCCAAAGAAGGCTACGAGGACGCCCGCAAGATGGGTTCGAGCATCATGAGCGTGCGACAGCTGCGCGCGGCGGGCAACGACGTGGCTTTGGCCACGATCCCAAGTGGCGCGCGCGTTTATTTGACCATCGACATCGACGCGTTCTGTCCCTCGATCGCGCCCGGTACGGGCACGCCCTCGCACGGTGGTTTTCTGTACTACGAAGTGCTTGAGTTGGTTCAGGCCATCGTAAAACAGCACAAGATCATCGGCATCGACCTTGTCGAGGTCGCCCCCGATTATGACCACTCGGGCAGCACCGCCATATTGGCGGCACAACTTCTGCTCAACACTCTGGGCTTTATCTTTGACAGCAAGCCAGCCGGTTGAAGGCACGGCCCCCGCACAAAGTGCAGGGGCCGCAACTCCGCTTGATCAGCGGTAAAGCAGTGAAATACCGTCGGAAAACAGATGTAACTTTGATGGATCTGCCTTAAACCTCACGGTCTGGCGGCGTAAATCCGGCTGAATGCCAGGCAGTTTTGCCACGACACCGTTGCTGTTGTTGGCATCTTTTCCGAAATACAAAAGCGTGACCTCGCCAAGTGCCTCGGAGATGTCGACGATCCCTTCGAACAGATAATCGTCACCGGCCGGGATGAAGTGCTCGGGGCGCACACCCAGATTGACCTTTAGGCCCATGTCGGCCTGTGTCGTGGGAATATCGGCCATTGCCGTCCCACCGCCATCAAGCGCCACAGAAGTTTGCGCTCCCGTAGCAGTGATCTTTCCCGACAAAAGGTTCATCGCAGGGGAGCCGATGAACTGCGCCACAAATTCGTTTTGCGGGCGTTGGTAAAGCTCAAGCGGCGTGCCCACCTGACTGATCCCGCCCCCCGCCAGCACCACGATACGGCTGGCCAGCGTCATGGCCTCGACCTGATCGTGGGTGACATAGATCATCGTGCTATCGGGCATCGATTCCTTAAGTTGCGCAATCTCGATTCTGGTCGCCACCCGCAAGGCCGCATCAAGATTGGACAGTGGTTCGTCAAACAAATAGACCTTGGGATCACGCACAATCGCCCGCCCGATAGCCACCCGTTGTCGCTGTCCGCCCGACAATGCCTTGGGAAGCCGGTCGAGATAGGGGGTGAGTTGCAAGATACGCGCGGCATTGTCGACAGCCGCTGCAATTTGCTCGGTCGATTGCTTGGCGATTTTCAGGGCAAAGGCCATGTTGTCGCGCACCGTCATGTGCGGATAAAGCGCGTACGACTGGAAAACCATCGCGATACCGCGTTGTGCAGGGGGCACGTCGTTTACGATCCGCCCGTCAATCTCCAATGTGCCGCCGGTGATCTTTTCAAGCCCCGCAATCATGCGTAACAGTGTGGATTTACCGCAGCCCGAAGGCCCGACAAACACGATTAATTCACCCTGTTTGATATCAAGATTGATATTCGACAATACTTCTACGTTGCCATACGCCTTGGCCACGTCTTTGAGCAACAAGTCAGTCATTCAAAGGCTCCTCCCCGATACGCGGCGTTTTTTGTAGCAAGAGGACGGGTTGCCACGGACCCAGCCTTAAAACGTTATCGACCGGCACGGCCCCCCCCAAGTCAGTGCCGACAGGATGCCATATCCCAGCCGGTGCCACGATCTGCGCCGCAGTATCCGACATGTTGAACGCGCAAAAAATCTCTTCGTCAGCGAGGCTGCGCCGGAAACTCAGAACGGGGCCATCGGCGCGCATCCCGGACAGCGCCCCCTTTGACAAGGCCGGATGCGCATGCCGCAAAGCTATCGCGCGGCGATAATGGTGCAGCATCGCGTCCGGTGTCTTTTCCTGTGCATCAACCGCCAACGGCAGGTGCACCTGCGCCACCGGCAACCACGGTCGCCCGTCACTGAAGCCGCCATTGGGCGCGTCACTATGCCAGACCATCGGCGTGCGACAGCCATCGCGCCCTTTGAATTCGGGCCAGAATTCGATGCCATAGGGATCTTGAAGATCCTTGAAGGCGACGTCGGCCTCTGGCAGCCCCAATTCCTCGCCCTGATAGAAACAGACGGACCCGCGCATGCACATCAGCAAGGTCGGGAACATTCGCTGCGCCTGCGCACTCATACTCCAGCGCGAGACATGGCGAACCACATCGTGGTTCGACACCGCCCAACAGGCCCAGCCGTTTGCTGCGTGCTGTTCAAGCTGTGCAAACACATCGGTCACAAACTCTGCGCTCAACGTGTTCTTTGCCAGAAACTCAAAGGCATAGCACATGTGCACGCCTTGATTGCCTTGGGTGTACTCACCCAAAATCTGCAATCCGTATTGCGCATCGCCCACTTCACCCACCGCAGCGATAGCTGGAAACTGATCCATAACCGCGCGGAAACGTGCCAGAAACAACAGGTTCTCGGGGCGGTTTTTGGAATAGATATGCTCTTGATGGTTATACGGGTTTACCGATGGCGCAATATTGGCATTGCGCCGCTCGGGCGGCAGGGCGGGATTGTCACGCAGTTGCGTGTCGTGGGTGTAAAAATTGATTGTATCGAGCCGGAAGCCGTCAACCCCAAGTTCAAGCCAAAAGCGCGCCACATCCAAAAGGGCATCTTGCACTTGCGGTTCATGAAAGTTCAGGTCCGGCTGCGAGGTCAGGAAATTGTGCAGATAATACTGCTCGCGCCGCGCATCCCATTGCCACGCCGAGCCGCCAAAGATCGACAACCAGTTGTTGGGCGGCGTGCCATCGGGTTTCGGGTCGGACCAGACATACCAGTTGTCCCGGTCATTGGTGCGGCTGGCGCGGCTTTGCACAAACCACGGATGTGCGTCGCTGGTATGGCTCAGAACCAGGTCGATCATCACTTTGATGCCCAATTCATGCGCTGTTTCGATCAGTTTCGCAAAATCCGTCAGGCCGCCGAACATCGGGTCGACATCGGAATAATTGCTGACATCATAACCAAAATCCTTCATCGGCGAGGTGAAAAACGGCGATATCCAGATCGCATCAACCCCAAGTGACGCAACATAAGGCAGCCGTTTGACGATGCCCTTCAGGTCGCCGATCCCGTCGCCGTCGCTGTCTTGAAAGCTACGCGGATAAATCTGATAGATCACGGCCCCGCGCCACCAATCGGCATCCTGTATTCCCGTTCTTGTCAAATTCCCGACCGTCATCGTCAGCCTCCTTTGACAGACCCGGCCAACAGGCCGCGCACAAGAAATTTCTGCATCGAGAAAAACACCACCAACGGCACGGCAATCGAGACAAAGGCCGACGCCGCCAAAATTTCCCAGTCGCCCCCTCGAGACCCCAAAAGTTCACGCAATCGCCCCGTCATCACAAGCTGCTCTTCGTTGTTTCCAAGGAAAACAGTAGCCACCAACAGGTCGTTCCATGTCCACAAAAACTGGAAAATCGCAAATGAGGCCAGCGCCGGAAACGACAGCGGCAGGACGATCTTGGTGAAAATCTCGAAATCGGTGGCCCCGTCAACTCGCGCACTTTCGATAATCTCGCGCGGCAACCCGGCGATATAATTGCGTAACAGATACACCGCAAGCGGCAGGCCAAACCCGGTATGAGCAAGCCATATCCCGAGATAGGACTTTCCCAAGCCTACCCCGTTATGCAGTTTGAGCAGCGGAATGAGCGACATCTGCAGCGGCACAACCAGCAGCCCAACAACCGTGGCAACAATAAGCGCGCGGCCCGGAAACTCCATCCACGCCAGCGCATAAGCGGCAAAAGCTGCAATCAGGATCGGAATAATGGTTGCGGGAATAGTCACCGTAAAGGTGTTGAGAAACGATCGCCCTATCCCTTCGGAAAACAGCACCCGTTCGTAATTGTCGAACGAGAATTTCGGAGCCTCGATCGAGGCCAGAAAAATGCGCGTCCCACGACTGCCTTTTGGCTGCTCGACGCTTGTGATGCGGTAGTCACCGTTTTCCTGCACGGTAATAAATGCCCCGCGTCGTTCTGCGGTGGCACCGGGGGCAAACTCGGCAGGTCGTTGGGCGTTGATCCCGAAGGCTGTGATTGTGCCGTCTCTGGCCTCGAACAGATTGCCCTCTATCACCCATTGATCACCCACCTTAACGGCCTCTGACGGCGCGCCGGCACGGGTCGTGATGCTGCGCTCACTGGCAGACATGCTTGTCCACCAGCCAGAGGTCGTGATCTGGTCACGGTCCCTGAATGAGCTGACAAGAAGCCCGAAAGTAGGGATCGTCCACAGCAGCACAAGCGCCACAACCGCGATATTCACAGCCCATGTCAGGCTGGATTTTGTTCCGGCAATACTATCCATAACGCGTCTCCGACAAGGTCATCGTCATTTCATTTCCGCCCGTGCATTGCGTATGTTCCACACCATGATCGGTGTCACCATGAGCATGATTACAAGCGCCACCGTCGACGCGCGCCCGAAGTCCGCACCGCGGAACATCCAGTCGAACATCAGATTGGCAAGGACCTGACTGGACCATTGCCCGTTGGTCATGGCCAGCACGATGTCGAATACCTTGAGCACCAGAATCGTGATCGTGGTCCACACGACCGCGATCGTACCCCAGATTTGCGGCACCTTGATCTTCATGAAAATCTGGAACGGGGAGGCCCCGTCAAGGATCGCCGCCTCGATCGTTTCCTCGGGAATACCGCGCAGGGCCGCCGACAGGATCACCATCGCAAAACCCGTCTGGATCCAGACAAGGATAATCATCAAAAAGAAGTTGTTCCAGAACGGCAGCGTGATCCACGCCTCGGGCGTACCACCAAAACCGACAACGATGGCATTCAGTATCCCGATCTGTTCCTGCCCTTCGGCGCGGAAATCATATACAAACTTCCAGATCACCGAAGCGCCGATAAAACTGATCGCCATGGGCATAAAGATTAGCGATTTGGCAAAGTTGCCCCATTTGATACGGTCAGTCAGGGCCGCCGATATCAGACCGAAAAAGGTCGCAAGGGCGGGCACGACAATAAGCCACAACATGTTGTTGATCATGGCTTCTGCAAACTTTTCATCGCCGACCAACCAGCGCCAGTTATCAAGCCCGACAAAGGTTTTGCCGCGCGCATCAAAGAACGAATAGATAATGGATTGCACCACCGGATACAGCAGGTAAAGGCCCAGCAGCAAAAGAGCAGGCATCAAGAACAACCACGGTCGCACCGCATTTGCACGGTTGATATTTTGACCCGCCTTCTCACCCTTTGCCGGATATATCCGGTCGAGAACGAGGTTCGACAGAAAATAATATGCGACGCATCCGAACACGCCCACGACCACTGTTCCCAGCGCGAAAACCAACTGGTTCATGACACTCCCCCCAAGGCCCCGTTGCTACTGCGGCGCCGCGCACCGTGGCACCAAGGCCGAATTTCCGAACAGCCGGAAGGCGGACAGAGTTTGCCCCCCGCCTCCCATAAAATCACAAAGCTGGTTACTTGATCGACATCCAGGTGTCCTGGATTGACTTGGCAACCGCTTCGGCGGACTTGCCACTCGTGTAATCGACCATTCCGGTCCAGAACACGCCCGCACCGATTGCGCCGGGCATCAGGTCGGAGCCGTCAAAACGGAACGTATCGGCACCCAAGAGGATTTCACCCATCTTGCGCTGTGCATCATTGTTATAAACGTCGGGGTTGGCACCGTTATGCGGCGTCAGAAATCCGTCCTGCGCCATCCAAATCTCGTGGGCGATGGGGGCCTTGAGATAGTTCATCAAGGCGCGCGCACCTTTGGAATCGTTGGTGATGGTCATCACGGTCCCTGCCCCCAGAACCGGCTTGCCGAGGTCCTTGCTGGCATAGGCAGGGAAATAGAAGAAATCGACATCCTCGCCCATCAATGTTCCTTCGGGGAAGAACGCGGGGATAAAGCTTGCCTGACGGTGCATGTAGCATTGCGGCGGCGAGGCGAACAAACCGGCAGGGCTGTCGCGGAAATCGGTCGAGGCCACTGCACCGGCACCTCCGGCCACAAGTGCATCGTTGCGCGCGAACGCGCCGAATTCCTCAATCGCGGCAACAACACGCGGGTCATCGAAGCTGATCGTGTTGGCGACCCACTCGTCATAGACGGCGGGGGGCTGCGTGCGCAGCATCATTTCTTCGACCCAGTCCGTTGCCGGCCAGCCGGTTGCCGCCCCTGACCCCAAGCCGATGCACCACGGCGTGCTGCCATCGGCCACGATCTGGTCCCCAAGCGCCTTGACCTCTTCGAGAGTTGTCGGAATTTCGTACCCCGCATCCTCGAAGTTCTCGGGGCTGTACCAGACCAAAGATTTCACATCGACGCGGTAGAACAGGCCGTAAAACTGGTCGGTGCCGCTCTCGTCCGGAAAGGTTGCAAGATCTACCCACGACTGGCCGGCGGCGTAATTGTCACGCACCCATTGCGCATCAGATTCCGCCAAAGGCGCCAGCAACCCGCGCGCCGCAAGGTCTTTTGCCAGACCGGGCTGCGGAAAAATCGCGACATTGGGCGCAGATCCGGCCTCAAGATCGATCACGATCTGTTGCTCAAAGCTGTCAGACCCCGAATAGTTTACCGTAGCACCGGTAGCCTCTTCGAAATACTTCATCGCATTTTCGAAGCGATCTTCCTCAAGGCCGAGCCACGTGCCAAAAACGGTGATTGTCTCGCCCGTCAGATCGACAGACTTGAGCGCCTCAAAGCTGTCCCAGCTGAAGTCGCCCTCCCCCGGATTGAAAGGCAGATGCCCTGCGGCATTCGCCATTCCCGCTGTCAATGCAGCGCAAGCAGCGCCCGCCATAAGCAAGTGTTTCATGTAAAACCTCCCAGTTTTTGCGCATTATGGCGCATCGTTTTGATCCCGGTCGCATGCAGCGCCTCAAAGCGCTTTGATTCTTGCAAGCAATTGCCAAAGCACACAGCCTTGGGTCGCAACTCTAAAGCTTGCGTCGAATAATGGAAGATAATTTTTGTTTCTTTACTTTACCTGTTAATTCTCAGGTTTTTTTAAGATATTTGGCTTTTGACGCGTCAAATTTTTATCGTTAACACTGAAGGACATTGATCCTAACAGCGCTTTGGAGATTTCGGACGGCATGAACCTTAAAGACCTCTCCAAGAGTTTGGGGCTGAGCCAGACCACCGTGAGCCGTGCCTTGAACGGCTACCCGGAGGTAAGCGAGCGGACACGCGAGC
>JBLIFE010000068.1:0-8889 GCA_047633515.1 Paracoccaceae bacterium
AGGAAATCATAGAACCCGGTGGCAACCTCGAAGGTTTCGGTACCAAAATTGCTCAGTGCATAGACCGGCACCCCCCTGACGCGCAATTGACGCAAAAGGCGGACAGAATGAGGGATGACGGGAGAAGCCATTCGGATCCAGTCTTCGTGCCACATGCAAATTTCACGGCGCCATTCCGGATAGGCATCGGCGGTGGCGTGGACTGTTTTCTGAAACGGAGCGCCACAATCGATCAACTCGTTCATCGCGTGCAAATCGACCTGCGCAAACAAGTCCCGACGTCGGGCAACGCCTATTTCAAGATCATAGAATCGTTCGGGCTGCCATTCGATCAGCACGTTGCCGATATCGAAAATTACTGCGTGTACCGGCATTCATGCCCCCTTGATGACAGGTTGTAGTCGGCACTGCAAAGAGAGGTGATGTCAAGCATCGCATCCTGCGCACGCGCCTGCTCCGGTGGCTCTCCCGCCCCCTTGCGGGGTTGGGCGTGGCGCGGCCCTGCGGGCCGCGCGGGGACGGATGGCACTTGCATTGCCTAAGACGAAGGTTGCTGTTGAGCGCGGCGCAGTTCGCGTTCGAGCTTTTCTAGAAAGCGGGATCTGTCGGCCTTGGTGAAGCCCTTGCCGGACCCGGGGCGCAAGGGATCGGCACTGCGCAGATCCGTCATCAGATCGCGCGTGGCCAAGGCATTGCCGATATTGGTCTTGGTCAGCGTCTCGCCGTTGGGTTTGAGCACTATGGCCCCCGCTGCTACGCAATCATTGGCCAACGGGATATCGGAGGTGACCACAATATCGCCCGCCACCGCTCGGTCAGATATCCAACGGTCGGCCACATCCAGACCCTCGGCCACATAAATCACCTCGACGAGAGGATTGTCCGACGGACGCAACCCGCCATTGCACACGATCTTGACCGGCACTCCGTGGCGCAACGCGACCGCCTGCGCCTCGGATTTCACCGGGCACGCGTCACCGTCAATGTAGAGGGTGGTCATGAATAAAGCGCCTCGGCGTGAAAGCCGACATGATCCTCTATAAAGGACGCCACAAAGAAATAACTATGGTCATAGCCCTTTTGCATCCGGAAAATTCCGTCCTGACGTCGTGCAGCCATTGCCGCGGCCAAGGCTTCGGGGCGCAACAGATCAAGGAACTGGTCCGATGCCCCCTGATCCACAAGAACCGGCCCGTCAAACCCGACCGCCGCCATTTGCAGGCTGGCATCGTGAGGGGCCCAAAGCGTTTCATCAGCCCCCAGATACGCCGAGAGCTGCTTGCGGCCCCAGTCACTTGCCACCGGGTTTGCGATGGGCGCAAAGGCCGATACCGAGCGAAAGCGCCCGGGCTGTGCCATAGCCATCGTCAGCGCGCCGTGCCCGCCCATCGAATGACCGGTGATGCCCTGACGCTCGGGGTCAAGCGCGAAATGTTCGAACACAAGGTCGGGAAGATCATGCGTCAGGTAATCCAACATCCGGAAATGCGGCGCCCACGGGGCCTGTGTGGCATTGACGTAAAACCCCGCGCCCTGCCCCAGATCATACGCCGCGTCGTCCGCCACCCCTTCGCCGCGCGGCGAGGTATCGGGAAAGATCACGGCGATCCCCTGTTCGGCAGCCCAGCTTTGGGCGCCGGCCTTGACCATCGCGTTCTCGTGGGTGCAGGTCAAACCCGACAGGTACCACAATACCGGCACCGGCCCGGTTTGGGCATCCTCGGGAAGAAACAACCCGAAGGTCATGTCGGTGCCGGTGGCCTTGGATGTGTGGCGATACACGCCCTGCATGCCCCCAAAGCAAAGGTTTTCCGAAACGATTTCCATGATGCTCTCCTGTTTGGTCACATGCTCACCCACGCGATAATAGTTGATACTGTGAGGATAGACAGCGCCGTCGATATCAGGATCGAGGCCGAGACCCGCGCCGGCGCAACCCCGTAGTGCTGCGCAAGCATGTACACGTTGCCCGCCACCGGCAAAGAGGCCGCCGCAATCATGACGCTGGCGCTGTAGGCGTCGATGGGAAACAGAACCAGTGCCGAAAACGCGACTGCGGCCGGATGCAGAACCAGCTTTGAAAAGGAGAGCCAGCCAGCAATCTCCATGCGTTCGGCACTTTTTGTAGCGAGCGAGGCACCGATCGCGAACAAGGCACCAGGGGTTGCCGCCGCGCCGAGGATCGAGACAAACTCGTTCATCGGCCCGGGGATCGGCCATTCCATTCCAGACCACAAAAACCCGACCGCGATCGACACGATCATCGGGTTCTTGAGCAAGCCCAGACCGACAGTCTTGAGCACCCCGAACGACATCCGCCCGTCGCGGCTTCCGGTAATGAGAATCACGATCAGGCTGCCGAACACCAACAGGTCCACAGCAAGCACAAGCATCACCGGCCCGATCGCCTGTTCTCCCATCAAAAGAACCAGCATCGGCACGCCCAGAAACCCGACATTTCCGATCACACCGCATTGTGCCTCGACAGCCGCCTCTGCTGCCCGCAGCCCCCGGATCAGCGCAACAGCCGTCACGACCAGATAGACAACCGCCGTGCCCCACAAATACGCCCAGACAAAGCCCCAGCTGAACACCTCGTCGAGCGACAGATTGGCAGAGAACTTGAACAACATTGCCGACAAGGCAAAGTAAAACACGAATTTTGTCAGATAAGCCGTTGCTTCAGGCGTAAAAAACCGCACCCGGCCCGCCCAATAGCCAAGCCCGATCAATGCAAAAAATGGCAGTGTTTTCAGAAAAATATCTAACATTGGCCGTGAGATACCACGAGTGCAACAGCCCGACCAGCCCGATGCGCCTGTCCACGGACAAATCAGCAACGGCTCGAACGTATACAGCGGCTTGCTCCAACTGAACCGCGCGGTTTATAACCCGTTACAACCGACAGGAGCCAGACATGAACGCGCCGGTCCCCGCTATCAAACGCGGCCGCAAATTTGATCAAGTTCTGGAAGGCGCACGCGGCGTCTTCCTTCAGGATGGATTCGAAGGGGCCTCGGTTGACGACATCGCCCGCGCGGCAGGCGTGTCCAAGGCCACGCTGTACAGCTATTTCCCCGACAAGCGGTTGCTTTTCATGGAGGTTGCCACCGCAGAATGCCGCCGGCAGGCCGACACCGCACTTGAAGAAATCGACATGAACATGCCGCCTGAAATTGTCCTCACGGCGGCAGCCGAACGGATGCTGGGGTTTTTCCTGTCGACCTTCGGGCGGGGCGTTTTCCGGATTTGTGTTGCAGAAAGCGACCGGTTTCCCGAACTGGGTCAGGAATTTTATCGCTGCGGGCCGATGAATGTGCGCCAGACGCTGGTCACCTATTTCAAAGGCGCCATTGACCGACGGGAACTGGCGATTGACGACCTTGAACTGGCCGCCGATCAATTTGCGGAATTGTGCAAGGCTGACATGTTTCCACGCATGATCATGGGCGTCACCAAAGACTTCACCCGTTCCGAGATCGACCGCGTCGTCGAAGGCGCAGTATCCCTGTTTCTGGCCCGTTATAAGTTGAATTCTAACGATTAAGTCGGTCTTCACACCTCTGCGCTAAACCTTGGTACGGGTGTGAAAAATAGTGGTGGTGGAGATGAGCGGTGAAAATGTCGCGCCAATAATAATCATCAAACGCAAAAAAGTGGTCGCCGGCGGTGGCCATCACGGCGGTGCGTGGAAAGTCGCGTATGCCGATTTTGTGACAGCGATGATGGCGTTTTTTATGTTGATGTGGTTGTTGAATGCCACAACCGAAAAACAACGAAAAGGGCTTGCCGATTATTTCAGCCCGACTATCCCGATCAACCGGATGTCAGGGGGCGGCAATGGTTTGTTCAGTGGTGATTCCGTCTTTACCGAACAAACCCTCACGCAAAACGGAACCGGTGCATCGCGGGAGTTTCCGACTTCTGAACTAAGGGCAAAAGGAGCAGAAATCGCAGGCTCCTCCAAGGGCGACGAAGAAACCAAACTGTTAAAAGACATCGAAAGCTTGCTGCTGGGGGCGGGTGGCGAAAGCATGGTTTCTGAAAATGCGTTGCGCCACGTCGTGACGCGCGTGACCGACGAAGGCTTGACAATCGAGCTTTTTGACATCGAAGACAGTCTTTTGTTCAAGCAAGGCACAGCCCAGCCAACACCCGTGATGGAGGAGTTGCTGGCCGTGCTCGGACGGGTCCTAAACCTTGCCAGCAACGGTGTCGCCGTGAACGGACACACGCGCTCGCAACCTATTGTCGTCGCCCAGAACAGGGTTTGGGATCTGTCTTCGGCCCGTTCCGAGATCACGCGCATAAAACTGAAACAGGGCGGTCTGGGCGAGCAGCGCGTCAAACGCGTCACAGGGTCTGCCGATCGCAATCTGCTGGTCGAAAACCCGATGGCCTTGCGCAACAACCGCATCGAGGTGACCCTTTTGCGCACGCCGTCGTGACCCGGGCGCAGAGCAAAGTCCCTAGGATCCGCAGGCCGCGAGATACAAGCAATTTTAGATGTTAGGCAGTCATTAAGCCTGTTGGTCCAATAGTGCATGCAAGCTTTAGAACAGAGCAGCAGAAAGGCACTATTGATGACTATATCCTCATCCTTGAACGCAGGCGTGGCTGGTTTGGCCGCAAATGCCAGCAAACTCGCAACAATTGCCGACAATATCGCGAACTCGTCGACCGTGGGGTACAAACGCTCCGAGGCTGATTTCCATTCGATGGTCATTTCAGCAGGCTCCGGTAAATATTCGGCCGGTGGCGTGCGGGCAACGACAAAGCGTTTGATCGATCAGCCCGGCGCGATGCTGTCCACGACCAATGCCACCGACCTTGCCGTACGTGGGCGCGGTTTCCTTCCGGTGACGAACCAGACCGCCATCAACGGATCAAGCTCGAGTTATCCGATGCTGCTCTCGACAACCGGCTCG
This sequence comes from Paracoccaceae bacterium, assembly GCA_047633515.1. Lineage (GTDB taxonomy): Bacteria > Pseudomonadota > Alphaproteobacteria > Rhodobacterales > Rhodobacteraceae > JBLHUT01. The sequence continues at coordinate 4,929 of JBLIFE010000068.1, forward strand.
TTTCGAACCGATGCGGCGGGGTACCTGACGACCGAAACGGGTCTGGTCCTGATGGGATGGCCTGCGGCCTCTGACGGGACCATTCCCTCCTATCCCCGCGATACGGCAGACGGGCTTCAGCCCATTCAGATCAATGTGAACCAATTTGCAGGTGAACCAACCACCAAGATGACCCTTGGTGTGAACCTGCCCGCCACAGAAACAGACGCGGGTTCTGACGGCATGCCGCGCACCACATCGATCGAATATTACGACAACCTTGGCACGTCCCGGTCCGTCAACGTGATTTACACACCTTTAGTGCCCACAGCAGGGCTTCCATCATCCAACAGCTGGAACATGCAGCTTTCGGATTCCGCAGAAATCGACCCCATCACGGGCAACCCTGTCATCATCGGTGAATATGACCTGGTCTTTAACGACACCCGCGGCAATGGAGGCACACTGGCCTCGGTTACGACGATTTCTGGCGGAGTTTACGATGGCACAACCGGGGATTTCACCGTTTCTGTCGCCGGCGGGCCAATCGATGTCTCCATTGGCTCGCTTGGGAACGGAAAAGGGATCACACAACTGTCAGACAAATTCGCACCGACCTCCATCTTCAAAGACGGCTCGCCGGTCGGGAACATGGTTTCGATCGAAGTTGATTCAAGCGGGTTGGTCTATGCGAATTTCGACATCGGCATTACCCGAACAATCTACCAGATTCCATTGATCGACCTACCAAATCCCAATGGACTGACATCGTTGGATAATCAGACCTATGCGACGTCCATTGACAGCGGCTCGATATTTCTTTGGGATGCCGGCGACGGCCCGACCGGGGATGTCATCGGCTTTGCTCTTGAGGAATCCTCGACAGACGTCGCGGGCGAGTTGACGCAACTTATCCAAACGCAGCGCGCCTACTCGTCCAATGCGAAAGTCATCCAGACAGTAGACGAGATGTTGCAGGAAACCACCAATATCAAACGCTAATACAATTTTGAAAAAGGCGGGGTAATCCATGTCTATCTCCAGTTCCATGTCCAGCGCCTTGTCTGGACTGAGCGCGGCTGCGCGCGCAGCAGAGGTCGTCTCGAACAATGTCGCAAATGCCATGACCGAAGGGTACGGGCGGCGCGAAATCATCCTGACGTCCGCCACAACAGGCGGCTCAGGTGTCGCTGTCGAAGGCATCCGCCGGTCCGAAGATCTGGGTATCATCTCTGACCGACGGCGCGCCGAGGCCGGTCTTACGCTGTCGCTGACCCACAGCACGACGCTGGCACGCATCGAAACGCAGATCGGACTTCCGACCGATGCGGGTTCTCTGTCCGACAGAATTGCACGATTCGACAGTTCGCTGATCGAAGCCGCCAGTCACCCGGAATCAGCGGCCCGGCACACAAGCGTCGTTCGCAACGCACAAGACATTGCAGAAACGCTGAACAATATCAGTGATGTAATCCAGACAGAACGTAAAACCGCCGACACTACTATCGGCCAAGAGGTCACACGCCTCAACAATGCGCTTGTCCAACTCGAAGAGCTCAATGCCTCGGTCTTTCGGTTCAACAACAGCGGCAGAGATACCAACGGGCTGATGGATGAACGCCGGCTGGTGGTCGATGAAATCGCACGCATCGTTCCCATTCAACAAGTTGATCGTCAAAATGGCACAATCGCCCTTTTTACTCCCGGTGGCGCCGTTTTGATTGATGGCATTGCGGCAGAGTTCGAGTTTCAGCCCGCGGGGATGATTGTTCCCGAGATGTCGCTCGCAAGTGGCGCGCTGTCGGGTCTGACGATGAACGGACAATCGATTTCCACCTCGCCAACACACGGGCCGATGGCCGGTGGGCGGCTGGCTGCTTTGTTCGAGGTCCGGGATCAGATCGCTCCAAATGCGCAAAGCGATCTGGATGCCATTGCCCGAGACTTCATCGAGCGTTTTCAAAACCCTGCGGTCGATCCCACGCTTTCTGCCACTGACCCCGGAGTGTTCACAGACCGGGGGCTTGGCATTAATCCCGCCCTCGAAGAGGGATTGGCCGGGCGTATCGCCGTCAATGCCGCAGTCGTGCCGGAAGAGGGCGGTGCCACATGGCGCATTCGCGACGGCCTGAACGCGGTCGCGCCGGGCGAAGTCGGAGATGCCACGTTGATCAACGCACTTTCGATCGCGCTAAGTGCCGACAGAGCCCCCGCTTCGGGGAGTTCTGCCGGAGTGAACAGGTCAGCGGGAGATCTGGTTTCGGATTACCTGTCGTCGATTTCGTCCAACCGCCAGATCGCCGAGCAGGATCAGGTTTTCAGTCAATCCCGCGTCCAGACGCTTCTGAATCAAGAATTACAGGGCGGCGTCGACACGGATCAGGAACTCCAGAAACTTTTGCTGATCGAACAAACTTTCGGCGCGAATGCACGTGTTGTTCAAACACTGGACGAACTGCTTGACCTAATCATGAGGCTTTAATCCATGGCTATGACTTCACTGGGTGACCTTGCCCAATCGTTTCAGATGCGGCACCAGAACGGTAAATTGAAGATCGAAATGTCGACGCTGCTTGCAGAAATCGCAACCGGCCAAAGCGCGGACCTTGCCAAGACCGTCTCGGGGGATCTGAATCCGATTGCCGGCATTCAACAGGACCTGACGCGGCTTGAAGGCTTCGGCACAGCAACGGCCGAGGCAAGCCTTTTTACCGATACGATGCAAGATGCGCTCGAGGTGTTCCAAAGCCAGAGCCAGTCGCTTTCCGCATCGCTCATCACAGCCGGCGTCGCGGGCAACAGTTCTTCCGTCTCGGCAATCGGCTCGGATGCAAAGCAGAAATTCGAGACGATGGTCTCGGCTGTGAACGCACAAATCGGGGGGCGCAGCCTTTTTGGAGGAGCTGCGACCAACCGTCCTCCTCTGGCGGACCCGAATGTTATTCTTGATGCCTTGGCCACCGCATCTATCGGGGCAAGTAACGTTGATGACGTTGTCGCCGCGGTCGACGCCTGGTTTGCTACGGGCGGCGGATTCGACACAATCGGGTACACAGGGTCGTCCACCCCCTTGGCCGCCTTTCGCGTCGCGGCAAACCGGAATGTCCAACTCGACGCGACCGCGGAACATGCCGGCATTGTCGACACGTTGAAGGCCGTTGCATTGGGAGCATTGATCGAAAAGAACGTCTTTGCAGGCAACGGGACACAACAACTTGCACTGGCCCAGCGCGCCGGAGAGGCCGTAATGACGGCTCAATCAGCCCTTTCAGCCCTGCGCGCAGATGTCGGCACAGTTCAGGCAACAATTGATCAGGCGCGACAGTCGAACGAAACGCAATCCTTTGCACTGAAAATCGCGCGCGCCGGGATTGTGCAGGTTGATCCCTACGAAACAGCCACCAAACTGGAATCTGTTCAGATCCAGCTTGAATCGCTTTATGCAATCACAGCCCGCATGTCGCGGCTCTCACTTGTGGATTACCTCCGTTGAATCGCCTCATCGCAGCAGTTCTGGTCTGCTTTATCGCAAATCTTTCCAACGCCTCGCCCATTCGCATCAAGGATCTGGTGGAATTCGACGGCGTGCGCGGCAACGACCTTGTGGGATACGGTCTGGTTGTCGGCTTGAACGGCACGGGCGACGGGTTGCGAAATGCACCCTTTACCGAAGAAATCATGACAAACATGCTGGAGCGACTTGGCGTCAATGTCACCGGCGAGCAATTCCGGCCCAAAAACGTAGCCGCCGTTTTCGTGACCGCCACTTTGCCGCCCTTTGCGCGGATCGGCGGGCAGATCGACGTGACTGTCTCGGCGATCGGGGATGCAAAAAGCCTGCTTGGCGGGACCTTGGTCATGACCCCGCTCACGGCGGCTGACGGGCAGATTTATGCCGTAAGCCAAGGGACGATCCTTGCTGGTGGCGCCGTCGTCGAAGGCGACGCAGGCAGCGTTACGCAAGGGGTGCCAACCTCGGGTG
>JBLIFE010000069.1:0-8808 GCA_047633515.1 Paracoccaceae bacterium
TTTTGTACCAGCACATTCTGTGGTTCTTTGGTCATCCGGAAGTTTACATCGTGATTCTGCCGGGATTCGGCATCATCAGCCATATTATCGCAACTTTCTCGCGCAAGCCGATCTTTGGCTATCTGCCGATGGTCTACGCTTTAATTGCGATTGGCGTGCTTGGCTTCGTTGTGTGGGCGCACCACATGTACACGGTCGGGATGTCGTTGACCCAGCAAAGCTACTTTATGCTGGCAACGATGGTTATTGCGGTTCCGACAGGCGTCAAGATCTTTAGCTGGATCGCGACAATGTGGGGCGGCTCCATCGACTTCAGAACGCCGATGTTGTTCGCGGTAGGCTTTGTGTTCATGTTCACCGTGGGCGGGGTCACAGGCATCGTTCTTGCGCAGGCCGGTATCGACCGTGCGTATCATGACACCTATTATGTGGTTGCCCACTTCCACTATGTCATGGCGATTGCGGCCGCGTTTGCGATTTTTGCGGGATGTTACTTCTACTTCCCGAAAATGACCGGAAAGATGTACAGCGAGCGGCTAGGCAAAATCCACTTCTGGATGTTCTTTGTTGCGACAAACATTACCTTCTTCCCACAGCACTTTTTGGGCCGTCAGGGCATGCCACGCCGCTATATCGACTACCCCGAAGCGTTTGCGACGTGGAACTGGTGGTCATCCATGGGTGCCTTCGTTTCCTTTGCGTCCTTCCTGCTGTTCTTTTACGTCATGATTGTCGGTGTTCGCTCTGGCGTACGGTCTTCTGCTCCAAACCCGTGGACACCTTATGCCGATACGCTTGAGTGGACACTGCCATCCCCTCCACCCGAGCATACGTTCGAAACTCTTCCAAAGCAGGAAGAGTGGGACAAAAGCGGAGCGCATTAGAAGATGCCTTTGGAATGGGAGGAGCGGCCGGAAACGGTCGCTCCTTTATCTTTAACCCCTTCGGACATGCCTGTTTTACGGCTTTCCCTTTGGCCCCACCGGTCCTTACCCAAAAAGGGCTTTGTGATCTTTATCGGGATCACACTTGGCTTGATTTGCGTGCCACTGCTTGCCTTTATCGGCACCGTGGTCCTGTGGGCACTTCTTCCCTTCCTCGGTGTCGCCGTCGGAGGCGTCTGGTATGCGCTACAACGCAGTTACCACGACGGCGAGATCCTCGAGGAGCTAACCCTGTGGGACGATCGGCTGCATTTGGTACGGCACAATCCAAGAGGCCCGACCCAGGAATGGCAAGCCAATCCGCATTGGGTGCGAATCGTACTGCATGAACAGGGCGGGCCGGTCGAGAACTACGTCACCTTGATGGGAGCAGGCCGAGAGGTCGAGATCGGTGCGTTCCTGAGCCCCGAAGAACGCATGGAGCTCTATCGCGCTCTCTCGATCAGGCTGGCGAGGGCGGCATAACAGGGGGCGGGCCGCCGCCACCGCTACTCCTGGGCATGTCGGCCCTTTGATGTTGGCCGACGTGCCCGCGCTTAGCCGGCGAGCAGATCCTTGACCATTGGGCCAACAGCGCCGAAATCTATCTGCCCGGTGTGTTTGGCCTTCAACACGCCCATGACCTTGCCCATGTCACGAATGCTGGCGGCGGCTGTTTCTTCAATCGCGTCTGCGATCGCCTTGCTGACCTGTTCGTCGGTCAACTTGCGTGGCAGAAATTCTTCGATCACGGTAATTTCCAACTGTTCCTGCTCTGCAAGTTCCAGCCGGCCGCCCTCTTCATAGGCGCGCGCGCTTTCGCGCCGTTGCTTGACCATGCGGCCCATGATTTGTGTGACCTCGGCATCGGTTACACTGGCCTCTGATGCCTCGCCACGCAGGGCGATGTCGCGGTCTTTTATGGCCGCATTTATCAACCGGAGCGTGGATAGCTGAACGGTATTCTTGTCACGCATCGCCTGTTTCAGGGCGACATTGATGCGGGTTCTGATGTCCGGCATGTCGTTGATCCTCGTAAGCGTTTCTTTGGCCTCTTCATCTAGCCACTCTGCGCACCGGAAACAACAGCAACACGTGTCCGGTGATCTATGCGCCACCACTGTCTGCTATGGCTTGACGCCCCCAGCGTGCGCTCATAAGTTGCAGCCGCTTTACCACATGGAGTTACGCGAATGACGGTTGCAATTGCGCCTGCCAAACATACCGCCTGTCTGGCCTTGGCCGATGGAACCGTCTTTTACGGGCAAGGCTTCGGAGCGACGGGACATACTGTTGCCGAGCTGTGTTTCAACACGGCGATGTCGGGCTATCAAGAGATCATGACCGACCCGTCCTATGCCGGGCAGATCGTCACATTTACCTTTCCCCACATCGGCAATGTCGGTGTAAATGCTGACGACGACGAGACAGCAGACCCTGTCGCCGAAGGCATGGTTGTAAAGTGGGACCCGACGGCGCATTCCAGTTGGCGTGCAACCGAGGACCTTTCCGATTGGCTCACGCGGCGTGGACGGATCGGCATCGGCGCCATAGACACGCGGCGCCTGACCCGTGCGATCCGTCAACAAGGTGCCCCGCACGCCGCCTTGGCCCATGACCCTAACGGAAAATTCGACATTGCCGCACTTGTACAAGCCGCTCGCAACTTCTCAGGGCTCGAGGGGCTTGATCTGGCCAAGACCGTTACTTGCGCGCAATCTTATCGCTGGGATGAAAAGCTGTGGGCGTGGCCAGACGGGTTCTCGAAGCAGAGCGACCCGCGCCACAAAGTTGTCGCCATCGATTACGGCGCAAAGCGGAATATCCTGCGGTGTCTGGCAAGTGCAGGATGCGACGTTACGGTGCTTCCTGCGACGGCCACTACCGAAGACGTGCTGGCACTTGCGCCAGATGGCCTGTTTTTATCGAACGGACCGGGCGACCCGGCCGCCACCGGCGTCTATGCCGTGCCCATGATTCAAGGTGTTCTGGAGCAAACCAAAATACCGGTTTTTGGTATCTGCCTTGGCCATCAGATGCTGGCACGTGCTCTGGGTGCGTCGACGATCAAGATGAACCACGGTCATCACGGCGCGAATCATCCCGTCAAGGATCTCGAAACCGGGAAGGTTGAAATAACCTCCATGAACCACGGTTTCACGGTCGATAGTCAAACCCTTCCCGTAGGGGTAAAAGAAACCCATGTTTCGCTGTTTGACGGCTCTAATTGTGGCATCCGGATGGAAAACCGTCCGGTCTTTTCAGTACAATACCATCCCGAAGCAAGCCCCGGCCCACAAGACAGTTACTATCTGTTCGAGCGGTTCGCAGCAGCTATGACCGCCCAGAAATAGCGAGTTGACCGGCCAGCCATTAACAGAGCCTTAACCAAAAACAGGGACCTTCGGTACAACGCTGAAGGAGCCCCCCTGTATGTCGGCCCAGATACAACGAGAGTTGCGAATTCCCGCCGCGCCCCCCCTGCGCGACGGCAATGTACATCTCCTTAAACCCGCCTCAAAACGTTCTGAACAGTCAAGACCGGGTAAGCTGCTTGGCCAACGGCTAATTGAGGCAGGGGTGTTACACCCGAGTGATCTGGTCAAGGCGCTGGCACTTCAGGCCCGTCAAGACGCACGCCTTGGCGATATTCTGTTGACGAACGGGCTTGTCGGTGAAGCCGCGTTGATGCAAGTGCTTTGCGAGCAGTGGCGCACCGAGCGGCTGAACCTTGAAGCGCGCCCGCCCGACCCAAGGCTGGTCGACACATATTCCCCTGCTGCCTGCCTGCGCGATGGGCTTGTGCCGTGGCGCCGTGTGGGCAGCATAACGGTCGTTGCAACCGCACGTCCCGAGCATTTCGCCGATCAGCGCAGCGCGCTGGAAGCGATCTTCGGTCCCGTTGCAATGGCCTTATGCACACATCGTGACCTTTCCGATGCTGTTGAAATGATCCGCAGCAAGGCTTTGATGAAACAGGCCGAGTCGCGCGTCGAAGCACAGTACAGCTGCCGCAACTGGTCTACCGGCAGGTCACAAGCCTATCTTTTTGCCGGACTTTCCGGTTTGTTTGTGCTTTCCTTTCTTGCCCCTCTGGTCGTTTTTGCGGTGCTCTGTGTTTGGGCCTGCCTAACGCTTGTCATCAATATGCTGGTCAAGGTTTTTGCAACATTTCATGCCTTGCGCAGCGGAATAGGGCGGCGGGTAGGACCCTTTACTTCGACACGTCGACCGACGCTGGCCATCGCGCGCCTGCCTGTTGTGTCCGTGATGATCCCTTTGTTCAAGGAACAGAATATAACCGGAAAGTTGGTTAATCGCCTTTCGCGCCTTGCCTATCCGAAAGAGCTTTTGGACATTTGCCTTGTCGTCGAGGCGACAGACACCCAGACCAGAGAGGTACTTTCCCGAACGGATCTTCCGATGTGGATGCGCGTGGTTACCGTGCCCAAAGGAGGGGTACAGACCAAACCGAGGGCGCTGAACTACGCGCTGGATTTCTGCCGTGGCTCCATCATCGGCGTCTGGGATGCCGAGGATGCTCCGGCGCCTGACCAGCTTCATAAAGTGGTGCGCCGGTTTCATGAACGCGGACCAGATTTGGCCTGTGTGCAGGGGCAGCTGGATTTCTACAATGCGCGTTCGAACTGGTTAAGCCGCTGCTTTACGATCGAGTACGCCACATGGTTCCGCATTCTTCTACCCGGGCTAGAACGATTGGGCTTCGCAATTCCATTGGGGGGGACAACATTGTTCTTTCGCCGCACGGCGCTCGAATCTCTGGGGGGGTGGGACGCGCATAACGTAACCGAAGACGCCGATCTGGGCATCCGGCTGGCCCGCATGGGCTACCGCACAGAAATGGTGGCCTCTGTGACCGAGGAAGAGGCAAATTGCCATCCGCTGGCTTGGGTAAAGCAACGTTCACGGTGGCTCAAGGGCTATGCAATGACTTGGGCAGTACACATGCGAAATCCGGCGCAGCTCTGGCGCGATCTGGGCCCGTGGAAATTCTTCGGTGTCCAGATCGTGTTTCTATGCACATTGTCGCAATTCCTGCTTGCGCCACTGCTTTGGTCCTTCTGGTTGGTGGCTTTTGGCCTTTGGCACCCTTTGAGCGATATCTTACCTGTTTGGGCGTTCTGGGCTTTAGGGGGCATCTTTCTGACCTCCGAGGTCTTGAACATCACGATCGGATGTCTGGCGGTCAACACCCGGGGCCGCCGCTTCCTGATCCCCTGGGTTCCAAGCCTGCATTTGTACTTCCCCCTCGGTGCGCTGGCCTCCTACAAGGCCGTCTATGAACTTCTCGTGAGCCCGTTTTACTGGGATAAAACCTCCCACGGGCTATACGACGAGCACGAGGCGGGCACGTTGGTTCAGCCGGTCATCTGTGCGTCGGAATCCAGTTTCAGCCGCTGAACGAAGGCGATCGAGATATGGGATTTGAGAGCATTATAAGCCGCAGCCTCGTCTCGCAACGCAATCGCGGCCACAATGTTGTCATGCTCGGCCAGGGCCGTTTCGCCCCGACCCACGGCAGCAAGCGACGTTGTCGCCATCAACGCCATCGAGCGGTAAACAAGGTCAAGTTGTTGCACGAGGTACCGGTTGTGCGAAGCAAGATGTATCTGTCGATGGAATCGGCGGTTGGCCCGCGCCAAGGCACTGGGATCCTCCAGCAACGCGCGGTCCTGATCAACCATCCCCTTGAGCACAGACACCTCTTCGTCCGTCGCGTGTCGGGCCGCCAGACGCGCCGCCAAACCCTCCAACTCGGAGCGCACGACATAAAGTTCCGCAAGTTGCGAATAGTCCAGGGATGCCACAATCAGGCTCCGGCCATCACGGGTCAGGAGGGATTGCGTCTCAAGCCGTTGGAGGGCCTCGCGCACCGGCGTTCTGGACACACCAAACCGTTCCGCAAGTTCGGATTCAACCAACCTGTCACCGGGGCGGTATATTCCCACATCGATCGCCTCGAGAATGAGTTGATAGGCATCTTTGTTCTGAGACTTCTCATTCGCCATGAGGCTCTTCCTTTTCCAGCGTCCTGTTCAGGCTATGCAGTCTATTGCCGGAAAATCAAGCCTTGCCACTCCCGACAGCAGCCCTTGCCGCAGGGGTATCACTGACCTAGATTACCTGCCATGAAAGATCATTCGTTTTCGCATATCGAGACTTGGGTGTTTGACCTCGACAATACCCTTTATCCTCCCGCCGCGCGACTTTTCGACCAAATCGAAGTCAGGATGGTGGCATGGGTACAGGCGACTTTGGGCGTGGATCAACCCGAAGCGAACAGGCTGCGCAAGCATTACTGGGAAACATACGGCACCACGCTTGCCGGATTGATGGATGAACACAACGTTGACCCCGCGCCCTATCTGACCGACGTGCATGACATCTCGTTTGACGGCCTTGACGCAGACCCCGTGCTGCGCGCCGCCATCACGGCTTTGCCAGGACGCGCGATCGTCTACACCAACGGAAGCGCCCCCTACGCCCGAAAGGTGATCAAAGCACGCGGCCTTGAGGGGGTATTCGACGCGGTTTACGGTGTCGAACATGCCGGTTTCCGCCCGAAACCGGAGCAACGTGCCTTTGAAAGCATCTTTGCGCTTGACGGGCTGTCGCCACAATCAGCCGCCATGTTCGAGGATGATCCGCGCAACTTGCGCGCGCCACATGCGATGGGAATGCGGACCGTGCATGTCGCTCCGGCCCCGCACCATGCCGATCACATCCACTTTCACACTGATAACCTTGCCGGGTTCCTGCAATCGCTGGGCGGGCTTTGAGGCCTCTGCGCGCAGCCTGTCCAGGCACCTGATTTGATCAAAACGGAGACCTCCATGCCACGCATTCACACCGATATTCTTGTTGCAGGAGGAGGCATTGCCGGGCTTAGCGCCTGTGCTGCTTTTGCCAGCGCCGGCTTCAGCGTGATGATGGCCTCTCCCGAGGAACCCGTCACCGACAGTGCAACTCCGGGATCAGATCTGCGATCGACCGCTTTTTTGCAGCCCGCAAAGGTGCTTTTTGAAAAGATCGGCCTGTGGGATCACATGGCGCCTACGGCAACCCCGCTTGACGGGCTGCGTATCGTCGACAGCATCGGCACCCCACCCGAGGTGCGTGCGACCCGTGATTTCCGCGCCTCCGATATCCTTGACGGCCCCTTTGGCTGGAACATTCCGAACTGGCAAACGCTTCGCACACTCAGCCATGCTCTTGCCGGGCGCACCGGCGTCACCTTGCGCACCGGCACCAGCTTTGTGAGCATGGTGCAGCGCGACCAAGAGGTCATCTCGCGATTGTCTGACGGCAGTTCGGTTGTATCGCGGTTGGTGGTGGGGGCCGACGGGCGCAATTCGACAGTCCGCCAAGACGCCGGCATCGACGTGCGCACAACACGCTATGGCCAAAAGGCGCTGGCCTTTGTGGTAGGCCACCATGTGCCTCATGAGAACGTCTCGACCGAGATCTACAACGAAGGTGGGCCCTTCACGATGGTGCCCCTGCCCGACCAGAACGGCCAGCCTGCGTCTGCCGTGGTATGGATGAACCCCGGCGCCAAAGCACAGTCACTTTTCACGCTTGCCCAAAGCGACTTTGAACGCGTCGCATCCGAGCGGTCGTGCCACTGGTTCGGCCCCCTTACGCTTTTGTCCGCACGCCGGATGTGGCCGATCATTTCCCAACGCGCGACCTCTCTGACGGCCCAGCGCGCCGTGATCCTTGCCGAGGCGGCCCATGTGGTCCCGCCGATTGGCGCACAGGGCCTCAACACATCCTTGAACGATATTGCCGCCCTTTATGACGCGCTGGCCGATGTCAGCGATCCGGGCTCAGAGGCTGTTCTTGCACGCTACTCCAAGGCGCGGGCGGGCGATATTGCGCGCCGCGTCGCCGCAATAGATCTGTTCAACCGCATCACAAAATCCGGCCTTCCGGCATTGCAGTCTTTGCGGTTGGGCGGATTGAAGGCGCTTCACGACACGGCTCCGTTGCGCCGTGCAACCATGCGGGCGGGGATGGGCTGATCCTGACCGGAAACGCAGATTACATATTTTTTACGCGACTTTATCGTGTTAGCCTCGCGTAAAGGCGGGAGAGCGACACTTGAACATGGAAATCATAGTACTAACCGCGATGTTTATTGTTTTCGGTGTGCTATTGGTTTTGTTGCGTCGGCACAGGACCACGGCACACCGTCTGATCCGCCGCAATGCCGAGTTAGAAACGCAAATCAATCTGGACCTGCTGACAGGTGCCAAATCGCGAAGCTATTTCCTGCGAAAGCTGCTGGACGGCACACGAGAGGCAAGCGTAACCCTGATCATGTTCGACATCGACCAGTTCAAGAGCATCAATGACACCTACGGCCACAAGGCGGGCGACAAGCTGTTGCGCGGGGTCTTGGACGTCGTGAACCAAACCTGCATTCCGCCCGATTTCGTGGCACGGCTCGGTGGAGACGAATTCTGCGTGGTGGCCCATACAGACAATTCCGCAATCGCCCATGATCTGGCAGAGCGGTTGCGCATTGCAGTCTCAGAAGCCCGCAGCTTGACCGAATGGCAAAATGTCGGGCGCACAGCCAGTTTCGGCATCGCGCTACTCACCCCGCAAGCGGCACTGGAGGATGTCATCGGAGAGGCCGATACCGCCCTTTACGCCGCCAAAAGTGCAGGGCGCAATTGTGTGCTTGCCGTTAACGACGCACTGCGCACAGAGCGCCACAAACTGCGCGCGGAACCCACGTTGGAGCAGATGCAGCAAGGCATCGCAAATAACGAGTTTACCTATTTCGTGCAGCCGGTGTTCGATGTTGACAGTCTTTTGCCTGTCGGGGTCGAGGCATTGATCCGCTGGATTCAGG
>JBLIFE010000070.1:0-8808 GCA_047633515.1 Paracoccaceae bacterium
TAAGATGCTGTGGCCGAATGACGATCTCCACCTCTGATCCGTCAGCAAGCCCCGGCGTCAGGAAACCACCGAAAGCGGTTTCAACCAGACCACCCGCGACGCGCGCGCGCAACACATTGATATCACTAAAAAACGCAGCAGCGTCACGATCTGCGGGATACGTATAGACCTGATACGGCGCACCGGACTGGACGATACGACCGTCCCGCATCAGTGCAATTTCATCCGCCATCCGCATAGCCTCTTCCGGCTCATGCGTGACCAGAAGAACTGCCGTCCCTTCCTCTTTCAGTACCGCCAGAGTTTCGTCGCGGATACCGTCACGCAGCCGGTTATCAAGCCCCGAAAAGGGTTCATCCATCAACATCACCTTGGGGCGCGGCGCAAGCGCACGCACAAGCGCAACCCGCTGTTGCTCTCCCCCCGAAAGCTCGTGTGGAAACGACTGCGCATGTGCCCCCAACCCCACACGCTCCAGCAACTCCATCACCCGACGGTTCTTTTCGGCCTTCGCGCCGCGCAACCCGAAGCTGACGTTTTGCGAAACGCTCAAATGTGGAAAAAGCGCAAAGTCCTGAAACATCAACCCGACAGAGCGCTTTTCGGGTGGCACGTGAACCCCACTCCCCGCGAGCAATTTTCCGTCTACGCGAACCGTTCCACTGTCCTGACGCTCTACCCCCGCAACGATCCGCAGGGTTGTGGATTTTCCACATCCCGACGGTCCCAGAAGGCATGTCAACTGCCCTGCCATCAACGAAAGCGACACATCCTCAAGCACAGCACGTCCCTCGAACGAGCGCGTGATGTTGTCTATTCGCAGGCGGGGCACGGGGCCTGTCGGGGACGTCATATTTGCCATGAGCAGACTTGACTCCTTTTCTGATGAAAACACTAAGCCTTATCGCTCACCCTCAAGCAGGGTGCAACTGGAACCCGACAATGGAACAGTTTACGGGGCACCGCGGCCTCTTGAGGGCAGCCCCTTTGGGGCCGCTCGAGAGAGGCCGCCGCCCGAGAGAGACAGCCACAAGCCGCTTGCAACCCGCCCGGATCAGATCGTCGCGTTGGTTGCTCCACCATCAAGCAGAATGTTCTGACCGATTATGAACCCTGCATGAACCGAACATAAATAGGCACAGGTCTGTCCGAACTCCGCCGCCGTCCCATAGCGTCGCGCAGGGATCGAGGCCTCCCGGTTGGTACGCGCTTGCTCCACCGAAATACCCTGCACTTTCGACACACCACCATCCAGCATAACCGCCCGGTCCGTCGCATGAATGCCCGGCAACATGTTGTTGATCGTCACACCGCTTGGGGCAACCTGTCGCGCGGTCCCTGCAACATAGCCGGTCAAACCGGTTCGCGCCGCATTCGACAACCCCAACTGCGGGATCGGTGCTTTTACCGATTGCGAGGTAATGTTGATCACCCTGCCCCAGCCATTGGCCATCATTGCCGGCAAATACGCCTTCATCAGCGCAATCGGCGTCAGCATATTGGCATCCAGCGCGCGAATGAAATCTTCGCGCTCCCAATCGCTCCACAAGCCCGGCGGCGGCCCCCCTGCGTTTGTCACCAGTATATCAACCTGCGGCGCGGCTTCGAGAACCATGGCCTGCCCTTGCGCTGTTGTCACATCACACGCGACCTCGGTTACCGAGACACCGAACTGTGCGCGAATCTCTGCCGCAGCACCCGACAACGCCTGCGCATCGCGCCCGTTCATCACAAGCTCGACCCCCGCCTCGGCAAGCGCGCGCGCACACCCAAGCCCCAGCCCCTTGCTGGAGGCTGCTACAAAGGCCCTTTTTCCTGCAATCCCAAGATCCATTTCACTCTCCTGTGTTCAAGTTACAGCCAGCCCAGACGGACTGGCTTATCTTATGGTTTTGCGCGGGGCTTGAAACCGTGTCAAAACCCGCGCCCCTTGTACGCCTCCAGCGCCCTGAGACGTCCTTGTGCGGGGGTCACGATCGGCGCGGGGTATTTGTCAAGCGGGCTCAGGTTCCAGCTTTCGGGTATCGCGTCAAAGTAGCTGAGCGCGGTTGCCGAAGGGTTTTCCCGACCTTCCGCAATCCATCTGTCGACATAGTTCCGGTTCTTGTCAAACTTGTCGAGTTGGGTTTCGGGATTGAAAACCCGGAAATAGGGGGTCGCATCAGGCCCTGATCCGGCCGACCATTGCCACCCCATCGCATTCGAGGCCGGATCCCAGTCCGTCAGGCATTCGGCGAACCAGTCGCGACCGATTTTCCAATGCACCAACAGGTGCTTGGTCAGATAACTTGCAACGATCATCCGGCCACGGTTGTGCATCCGCCCCGTCACGTACATTTCCCGCATCGCGGCATCCACAAACGGAAGGCCGGTGCGCCCCTGTTTCCATGCCAGTATCGACGGGGCCTGCGCGTCGGTGATCCACGGAAATGCGTCCCATTCCGGCCGCCAGTTATCTGTCAGGATATGAGGCGTGTGGTGCATCAAGTGATAGGCAAACTCGCGCCAGACGAGTTCTTTCAGAAATGTCTCTGCGCCTGCTTTGCCCTCGGCCAACGCCCGTTGCCCCGCGTGCCAGCAGTCGCGCACACCAATTTCTCCCAACGCAAGGTTTTCGCTCAATAACGAAGTTCCCGGCACCGAAGGTAGGTCGCGGTTGGTGTCATAAGCGGCCACCCAATTCGCTGTAAATGTGTCAAGCCGGCTCTGAGCGGCGGCACTTCCGACCTGTGCGTGGGGCGCAATAACGGCCGCGCCCCGCCGCATGGCCCGCCCAAGGCCCCAATCATCAAGCCGGTCCGAGCCAACCCCGGCACCGTCACCCGCAACAGGGGGCCGCAAAGCAGCAGGCGCCGGCGCCGGCGCAGCCACCGCCCTGTCACGCACCGATTTCCACAAAGGCGTGTAGACGCGGAAAAATCCGCCAGCCTTGGTTTGCACTGTCCACGGCTCGAACAACAGATGGCCCGCAAAGCTTTGCGCATCAATCTCTTGCGCCCGAAGGGTTGCCTTGACACGCGTGTCGCGAGCTTTGGCCGCCGGATCATAAAGCCGTGACCAATAAACCGATGTGGCACCGGTTTCGGTCACAAGTGCGCGCAAACACGCCTGCGCCTCGCCCCGCCGCAAGACAAGCCGGCTTCCGGCGTGTCCCAACGCCGTGTCAAATGCCTTTAGTCCGGCCTCCAGCCGCCACAATGCCGCCGCCCCGATCGCTTCGGTTTCGGGGTCAAGGATAAACACAGGTATCACTGGTCTGCCCGTGGCAATCGCCGCGGTGACCGCAGGGTGGTCTGCCAGCCGCAAATCGCGCCTGAACCACAACAGGATCGGAGATTTCTCATCCATGACATCGGTCCTTAAAAACGGCTTGGGTATAAAATCTACAAAACCTGATCCAAAGCGGCGATCAGCCTGCTGACCTCCTGGGCAGTCGTGTAGTGGACGAAACTCAGGCGCAAAACCCCGTGTGCAGGGTCGATACCCATCGCTTGAAGCGGACGCACAGCGTAGAAATCCCCGCCTTCGGCAAAAATCCCCAGTGGCTCAAGAGCCACCGCCAGATCGCGCGCAGGCCGGGCATGGGCCACTGCCACTGTCGGCGCCCTGAGCGCCGCCTTGGTCGGCCCTAAAAGCCGCACCGCCGGATGGTGTTCCAGATAATCGAGAAGCGGCGCCAGCAAATTCGTCTCGTGCGCGCGCATCAGGTCATGAACCCAAGCCGCGCGCGATGCCGCATCGCGACCGGCCTGCATGTGATGGGCGTAAACGGCGTCTACATAATCGGCAATTCCCGCACAGGCCGCAATCTGCGCGTGATCCGGCCCCGCCGGGGTAAATCGTTTTGACAAGAAGGTATCGTTAAACCCATGTCCCTGATTGGGCAACCGTGCCGCCAACGCGCGCCGCACAACCATAATGCCCTGATGCGGCCCATAGGTTTTATAGGTCGAGAAGAAATAGATATCGGCCCCCAGCTTGCCCATATTCGGAATGCCGTGCGGCGCATAGGACACCCCGTCAACACAGGCATAGGCCCCGGCCCGATGAATCATGGCCACGATACGGGCCGCGTCATTGATCTGTCCGACCACATTCGAGGCATGGGGGAAACACACCAGTCTGACGCGCCCGTCCTCCAGAAGATACTTTAGATCATCAACATCAAGATTCCCGTTTTGCGGATCAATGCACCACTCCATCACCTTGATGCCGCTGGCCGCCAGCCGCCGCCAGCAACCGGAATTTGCCTCGTGGTCCTGATTGGTCACAATGATCGCATCGCCTGGCCTCAGATACTCCCGAAACGCTTGCGACATCACATACGCGTTTGCTGTCGTAGAGGGACCAAAGCTGATCTCGTCCGGTTGCACACCAAGCATCAAAGCCAGCCGTTGGCAGGCCTCGTCCATCTCTTCGCCCGCTTTCTCAGAGGCCGAATAAGGCCCATAGGGCTGTACTTTGCGCTCCCGATAAAACCGGTTGAGCCGCCACGTCACGTGGCGGCACGGGTAAGACCCCCCCGCGCTTTCAAAGAAGGCAAAGTCCCTCAGGCTTGGTTCCTTGAATGCAGGGAACTGAGCGCGAACAAAGTCGGAATCCAGTTTCATTCCGTTTGTGTCCCTCAACAAAAAGGAATTTGCAAGTAGGCTTCGTGTCTTACTTGCCGGACAAGCAAATGGCGGCGCTCCACCGGAGGCCGCCAAAAGAGGTATCACAAAAGTATAGCCCTGTTTTTTCAGGCGTTCACATCAACGACCACACGGCCTTTTACCTGACCTTTCAGGATTTCAGCCCCCAATTGTGGCAAATCATCCAACGCGGCCGGATGAACCATCGCCTCAAGCTTGTCCATCGGCAGATCGGTCGCAATACGCGCCCATGCCGTGATGCGACTGTCATAGGGTTGCATAACACTGTCGATCCCCAACAGGTTGACCCCGCGCAGCAGGAACGGAATCACCGTCGCCGGAAGCCCCGCCCCGCCGGCAAGCCCGACAGCTGCGACCGATCCGCCGTATTGCATCTGGCCCAGAACCCGCGCCAGCATGGCACCGCCAACCGCATCGACACAGCCCGCCCACGTTTCCGCCTCAAGCGGGCGTTTGACGGTTTCGTTGATTTCCGAGCGCGCCACAATCCGCGACGCCCCGAGCGATGTCAGGTAATCAGCCGTTTCAGGCCGACCAGTCACGCCTGCAACCTCGTATCCAAGATTTGCCAGAATCGCGGTGGCCACGGAACCGACGCCGCCCGCAGCCCCCGTTACAAGAACAGGACCGTTACCCGGCTTGAGTCCGTGCGCCTCAAGCGCCATCACCGCAAGCATCGCCGTGAAACCCGCCGTGCCAACAGCCATCGCCTGTCTGGTGGTCACGCCCGTGGGCAATGGCACCAGCCAGTCGGCTTTCACGCGTGCCTTTTGGGAATAGCCGCCCCAATAAGCCTCACCAACGCGCCAGCCCGTCAGCACAACCTTGTCGCCCGCAGCATAGCGGGCATCGTCACTGGACAAGACCGTGCCGGCAAAATCAATGCCCGGAATGTGGGGGTAATTGCGCACCAAACCGCCCCCCGGACCGATGCATAGGCCATCTTTGTAATTCACCGTCGAATACTCGACCGCAACGGTGACGTCACCTGCCGGTAGCCGGTCTTCGGAAATGTCCTGTACCGAGGCGCTGGTTTTGCCCTCGTCATTTTTTTCCACGATCAATGCACGCATCAATGGCTCCTTCCCCGCTGTTCGCGGATTATATCCAAAATTTTTCCTGCACGACCGCGTCGCGCATCTCGCCGTTGATCATCACTTTGAGAACCGTATCGGCGTCCCAGTGGCTCATACGGACCATGCCGATCGCAACATTGGTGTCGAAATCGGGTGACCACGCCGCCGACGTAATCTGCCCCACCTGCCGACGGCCCGCCATCAATGGCAACGGACGATCGCATCCTGCCACAGCGTCCCCTGCGATTGCAATCGCGCGGATCTGCCGGCCCGGTTCGTCCTTGCCAACACGCAGCAACGCATCACGCCCGATGCAGCCAATCGCCGTGCCCACGTTGCAGAACCTGTCGAGACCGCATTCATGGGGCGTATTGGCGCGCGTCATATCATTGCCATAGCTCAGAAGCCCGCTCTCGATCCGTTCGATCCCGTTGGGACAGCCTGCGCGCACATTCAGGTCACGGCCCTCTTCGAACAAGGCATTCCAGAGCGGCATCGCAAGGTCGACTCCCTCGACATAAATCTCGAATCCGCCTTGTTTCGAATAACCCGACCGTGCGATCACCAGATCGCGGCCCATAAAAGGAAAGACCCCAAAGCGGAAGAACTTAACGTTGCGGATACTTTCGCCAAACATACGCACCAGAAGGTCTTCGGCCTTTGGCCCTTGGATCGCAAGTGGCGAGACGTCGGGCTCGTCGACGATCACCTCCATCCGCAGGCCCGTCGCAAGCCCCTTTACCCAGAACAACAGATCGCTGTCGGCAATCGAAATCCAGTAGTGATCCTCGGCCAGCTTTACAGCCACCGGATCGTTCAGCATGCCACCAGTCTCGTCGACGATCGGCACGTAATAACACCGCCCCGGCAGCATGGCGCGCAAGTCCCGTGGCGTGAGCATCTGCATCAAGCGCCCCGCGTCCGGCCCGCGCAGTTCGATCTGGCGCTCGCAAGCAACATCCCAGACCTGAACATGTTCTTTCAGGTGATGATAATCCGCCTGCAGGCTCTCGAACACCGTAGGCAAAAGCATGTGATTATAAACGGTATAGGCTTTAACGCCGGCGGCCTCGACCCCATCGGAAAAAGGGGTCCGTCGCAGTCGGCGGGAAGGAGAAAGAAGCGCCATATCAAGAACTCCGTAATGGCAAGGGATCTGAGAGACAGATCAACAAAAACGCCCTCTACGCCGCGATTATGCCTGCCGCAGAGGAGAAAAAGGGCAACCGCCGCCTTGGAAACGATTGCCTCGAACCTTGCCTCGGAGGCATCCGCGCCCCCGAAGCCTGTGTCAGATATTCCCCCGCAAACGGGGGGCAAACGGCAGGCTTACTTTGCCTCACCACTCCATTCGATCGCGCAGATTTCGGCAGATTTACCGCCAAAATCCCAAATACGCCCATAGTCGCGTACCTTGCTTTTCAGACCGACCGCCGCGATAATATCGGGGCCCATCCAGTAGCGTGTGTTGGACAACACAACCGGATGTTCGGGTGAACTGCCCTCGATCATTTCAATTTCGCCCTGAATCTTGCGGCCGATATTGATCGAGCGGCGACGGCCGTTGCGGACGATTTCGACCGGTGCGCGCTCGGCACCGATGATGTCGCTCACCAGCATTGTGAACAGCCCCGTGGTGCCGCCCGCCTCGCCGGTAAAAATCTTCAGAATACCGTTATAGGCCTTCTGGCTTGCCCGCTCGTCGACATAGGCTGCAACTTTCCAGCCGCCCTCTGCCATGCGACCGGGGATTTCAACCATCAGCCCGATGTTCAGCCCTGACAGGCTCTCGCCCTCATAATGGCCATCATCGATCACAATGGCCATCCAGGCCTGACAGGTCCCCTCGGTGGGCGGGTGCTTGCCCAAGGAAACAACGCAAGGACAAAACACGGTGCAAGAGCAGTTCAGGAACAACTCGCCCGAAATCTTCCAGTCGGTCGGTTGCGCCTGCCTGCGCCCGCTTGTGCTTGCCATCTTCTGGATGATGCGGTCTTTGACGCGCAATCGGTCCGATTTGGTCATTTCTGTCATCTGTTATTCTCCTACCCGATAAATCCTGCGGTCATCGCCGCCGTTAAAACGCCCGCCACAATCAACACCACCCCAAGCGGTTTTATGATAACACTGCCAATCTGGGGTAACTTTTCAAGAACCATCACAAGCGTCGCAAGCCCCATCCACAATAGGCTCATCGTTCCGCCCACAAAGCCCAAAAGCATGTAGCCCCAACAACACCCCACACAAAACGCGCCAAGTCCGCCGCCCATGCGCAGCCCGCCTGCAAAATCGGGTTTCCAATGGCCCAGAAAATAGCTCATGGGGGAATGACAAACACCGTGGCAGGTCTCTTTGACATAAGAGAACTGAAACGCTCCGACAGCCACCAGGACCACCGCAGAGATGTACCCCGAGGCTGAAATCCCCAACATATCCACGATACCCAATTGCAACAAAACAAGTTGAGCAAGCCCGAGCAACGCCCCAAAAGCAACCCAGATTCCGAGATACCCCAGCGCCACTCCAACCCAGCCCGATCTTGTGCCATTCGCACTTTTTATCAGCTGGTCATACGTTGACAGGGTCGGAACCATGGTCGGCAGCATCATCGCCGCCATCATGACAGCCCACATCGACCACAAAGTGCCAAAGCTTTCCATCGGCATCATGTTCATGCCCCGCGGCACGCCCCAGACATCAACGCCCGACATCCGCGCCATCACAAACAACCACATCCATGCCACGATGATCGTTGCGAAAAAGCCCAACCAGGACACCGATCGCCACGGCAAGGAAAAGGAACGGACGGTCATGGTCTCATCTTTCGATACGAGTCGTTTTCGGTTGCCATATTCTGTTGCAGATTTATAAAAGCGTTACAAATACTAATTGTCAGACATATGAAAATTGATCCTACATCCGGCTCCGATCTGTCTGCGCAGATCGCAACATCTATTCGCGACGCTATCATCAGCGGGGAATTGCCCGTTGATGAACGGCTGCCGTCAGAGATCGAGTTGTCGGAACACTTCGACGTCTCGCGCCCGACTGTACGAGAGGCGCTCAAACGGCTTGCCGCC
>JBLIFE010000071.1:0-8730 GCA_047633515.1 Paracoccaceae bacterium
GGGCTGATCGGGCGGGCGGCCGAGATCGGTGCGGCCTTCGTGTCGGACGAGATTTATCACGGCATTCAATACGAAGGCCGCGCGATCAGCGCGCTCGAAATCTCTGACGAGGTCTGCGTGATAAACTCGTTTTCCAAGTATTTCAGCATGACGGGCTGGCGGGTCGGGTGGATGGTTGTGCCCGAAAGCGATGTGCGCCGGTACGAGCGGCTGGCGCAGAACCTGTTTATCTGCCCGCCCCATGCCAGCCAGTTGACGGCCCTTGCCGCGATGGAATGTGACGCCGAGTTGCAGCAGAACATGCGCGTCTACACCCGCAACCGCCAACTGATGATCGAGGGATTGCCGGAGGCAGGCTTTACCAGCATCGCACCGCCCGACGGGGCCTTCTACATTTATGCCGATGTGAGCAATTTAACAGATGACAGCCGCGCCTTTGCGGCGGAAATTCTGGAAAAATCGGGTGTTGCGGTGACGCCGGGGCTTGATTTCGATCCGCGGCGCGGAGGGCAGACGCTACGCTTCAGCTATGCGCGCGCCACGGCCGATATCATCGAAGGGCTGGCACGGCTCAAAACCTTTATGGCGACGCGGTAGAGGAACGATGTGCCTTTTCGGAGTGAGCCGATGAAGGGTTTGCTATCCGTGCTTGTGCTTTTGGTAGGTCTTGTGACGGCGCAGGCTGCCGCCACGCAAGAGGGGCCGGCGCGGCCGTTTTCTGCACTTTCGCGGGTTGATCCGGCGCAGACGTCGGTGGTGTCAACGGCGGGCGGGCTGGAACTGCGGCTGGGGATGAGCCTACCGGTGCCCTACCGTGTTCAAATGCTTGGTGGGCCGCCCCGTTTGGTGATGGATTTTCGCGATCTCGACTTTTCCACCCTTGAATCCGGTGCTTTCGAAGTCTTGCCGCAAGTCATTGCGGGGCGCGCGGGGCGGTTTCAACCCGGCTGGTCGCGGCTTGTGCTCGAACTTGACGGCTTTTACCGCATCGAACAGGTCGGGATGGATACCACAAGCCTGTCTGATGGTGGTGCGCGGGTTACGGTGCGGATGGCGCGCACAACTGAAACGGCCTTTCTGGCCGCCCGGTCCGACGCTCCCGCTCCGCATTTTTCTGTTGACCGCCCCTCTGTGCAAGCCGAGCAACCGTCCCCGCGTGCGACGCTCAGAGTGATGCTGGACCCCGGTCACGGCGGTATTGATCCGGGGGCAGTCCGCGACGGGATAAAAGAGGCTGATCTGGTTCTGGCCTTTGCGCGTGTGCTCAAGGAAGTTCTTTTGCGTACAGGGGAATTCGAGGTTTTCATGACACGGGACGACGACCATTTCGTCTCTCTGGAGGGGCGTATCGCGCTGGCGAAACGGGCGGGTGCGGATGTATTTTTGTCGCTGCATGCCGATGCCGTCGCCGAAGGCATCGCACGCGGCGTCCAGATTTTTACACTCGCCGAGGAGGCAAGCTCGGATGCGATCCGGCTGTTGGCGCAACGTCATGACCGCGAGGATCTGTTGGCGGGGGTGGATCTTTCGACGCATGACGACGAGATCGCGGGGGTTTTGATGTCGATGGCCCGGGTCGAGACCCGCCCGCGCATCGAGGCACTGGCACGCGCTGTGGAGGACGGATTGGTACAGGCCGGGGTGATGATGCACAAACGCCCGCGCGAATCGGGGGCGTTTTCGGTCCTCAAGGCGCCTGACTTGCCCGCAGTTCTGATCGAGATCGGGTTTATGTCATCGCCGGAAGAACTTACAAAACTGCGCGCGCCCGAATGGCGGCTCAAGGCGGCGCGCGGAATTGCGGCGGCAGTGTCCGCATGGGCCAAAGAAGATGCTGCTTTGTGGGCCTTGCGCCGCCAGTAACGCGGCAAGGACAACCCAGCAGGGTCGGTAACATAGTAACACGCCCATTAGGCTGGTAAGATCCGTGGCACTGATGAAAACAAGCCAGATGGCGCCAGTTGCACGAGGGATGATCAAACGGGGGGTGATCAAACTGGCGGCATCTGGCTTGGTTGCTTTTGACCCTGCGGACACGCTGTCCTATACGTTCGTTGAAACATAGTCGTCACAACGCGGAAAAGACCAGAAATGATCAGAGGCATTACTTCAGTATTCGGCGGCCTGTTTGCGCTGGTCACCACGGGAGCCTTGTTTGTGGCGCTTATGATCTTTGCGGTGTTCTGGATGTACGCGCGCGATTTACCCAATCATGAACAGCTGGCGCAATATACGCCTCCGACGATCAGCCGCGTTTATTCTGGCGAGGGGCGCATCATTGACGAATTCGCACAGGAACGCCGCCTGTTTGCCAGTGCCGAAGATATCCCCGAAATGGTCAAGCAGGCGTTCATTTCTGCCGAAGACAAGAATTTTTACCAGCATAAGGGGTATGATCCGGTCGGCATGGTCAGTGCGGCGGTCGATGCGGCGCGCGGTGGACGGCTGCGCGGGGCCTCGACAATCACACAGCAGGTCATGAAAAACTTCCTGCTTTCTGGCGACCGCTCGGCAGAGCGCAAGATCAAAGAGCTGATATTGTCGGCGCGGGTCGAACAGGCGCTTGATAAAGACGATATTCTCGAACTTTATCTGAATGAGATTTACCTTGGCGCGAATTCGTATGGGGTGGTGGCGGCGGCACAGACCTATTTCAACAAGTCCCTCTCTGAGCTGGCCCCGCACGAGGCCGCGTATCTTGCGGCGCTGCCCAAGAAACCGGCGGATCTGCATCCGGTGCGTGACCGTGAGGAGGCCGTCGACCGGCGTAATTTCGTGCTCAAAGAAATGTTTGAAAACGGCTATATCACCGCCGCATCTCTTGAGGCAGAGCGCGCGATGCCGCTTCAATCGGTGCAAAACGACGATTTTGAAAGCTACCGTGCGTCTTTGCCGGACCGGGATTACTTTACCGATGAAATCCGGCGCCAGCTGAGTGTCAACTTTGGCGAGGACGAGTTTTTCGGCGGCGGGCTGTCGATTCGTGCGACGGTGGACCCCGAGCTGCAACGCGAGGCTGCGGTGGCATTGCGGCGCGGGCTTGAATTGTTTGACCGGGGCACCGGTATCTGGCGCGGCAGCGAGATGGAAATAGACCTCGCCAATCTGCAAGACGAAGCCAGCTGGCGCGCGGCCCTGTCGGAGCTGCGCATTGCCCGGGATATCGAGCTTGATGGGAAATGGCATGTGGCTGTTGTTTTGGCCTTATCGCAAGGCGAAGCGCAGCTTGGCATCGAAGAGCTTGAGGAGACGGCAATCATCGTGTCGCAAGACGTGCAATGGGCGCGCAAGATGCGGGCTGACGGGTCGTTGGCGAGCAAGGCGAAACAGCCCTCTGATCTGCTGGAGGTCGGGGATGTGGTGCATGTGCGCGCCCTGACCAAGGACGATGACGGCTCTTTTGTGCGCTGGACACTACGGCAGGTGCCCGAGGTACAGGGCGGGTTCACGGCGATGGATGTGAACACGGGCCGTGTGCTAGCGATGCAGGGGGGATTTTCGTACCAGCATTCGGTGTTCAACCGCGCCACACAAGCGACGCGCCAGCCGGGGTCAAGCTTTAAGCCGCTTGTCTATGCCGCCGCCCTCGACAGCGGGTTTACTCCCGCCACAATCATCATCGACGCGCCAATCGAGGTGAACACCCCGCAAGGGGTCTGGCGCCCCAAGAATTATAGCAACAAGTTCTATGGCCCGACGCCGCTGCGCACCGGGATCGAGCAGTCGCGAAACCTGATGACCATCCGGTTGGCCCAAGAGGTCGGCATGGACACCGTGGCACGCTATGCCCGCGATTTCGGCGTCTATGATGACATGGGCCCGTTTCTGGCTAATGCGCTGGGATCACAAGAAACGACTTTGTTCAAGATGGTTTCGGCCTATGCAATGTTTGCCAATGGCGGCGAGCGGGTCGCGCCTACGCTTGTTGACCGTGTGCAGGACCGGTGGGGCAACACCATTTTCCGGCACGATCAGCGCAGCTGCACCGATTGCAAGCAAGCGAGCCTGCCCATCGGGGCGCCACCGACCATTGTCTCAGATCGCAGCCGGGTCATCAACGCCATCACCGCCTATCAGTTGACTTCGATGATGCAGGGCGTGGTCGAACGCGGCACCGCAAGCCGCACCGTCGGGTTGGACGGCGTGCCGGTGGCCGGCAAGACCGGTACCACCAACGATACAAAGGATGTCTGGTTTGTCGGGTTTACTTCGAATATCGCGGCGGGCTGCTACATCGGGTACGACCTTCCGCGCACCATGCGCGGTGCATCGGGGGGCGGGATGTGCGGGCCGGTGTTCAACGAGTTTATGAAAAAAGCGACAGAAAAATACGGCGGTGGGGCGTTCGATGTTCCTCCGGGTGGACGCTTTATCAAGATCGACCGCTTCAGCGGGGCACGTTTAGGTGATGATGCCAGTGGGGAAACGGTTGTGGCCGAGTATTTCCGGGACGGCGAGGAGCCGATCTTCGGGTTGGGGGCGCTGATCGACGGTGGCTTTGCAATGGGCGCGAACCTGCCGCTTTTTGCGCCGGGCGAACGCGAGATCGAAGAAGGCCAGACCACGGTGACAACCTCTGCCGGTAAGACCGTAACGATCGGCCCGAATGCCTCCTTTGGATCACTCAGCTCGGGGGGCTTGTATTGATGCACGTGGTCGGGCCGCGGACATTGTATTTCTTGGGCTCTTGTCGCTGACACGGTGGCACGGTAAGACAATCACCTGAATTTACCCGAGGATCAGAGCCATGCGCGCCGACACCCAAAACACTCTGGATGCTATCGCCAAGTCACTAGGACTTTTGGGCCAGCGACTGAACCTTGAGACAGCGCCCTACCGGCTTGAGGAATTCAACGCCCGTGTCGAGGATCCCGATCTGTGGAACGACCCCGCCGCGGCGCAAAAGCTGATGCGCGACCGGCAGATGCTGGTTGATGCGATTGCGGTTTATCGGGGCATCGAAACCGAGATGAAGGATTGCGTCGAACTGATCGAGTTGGGCGAAATGGAGGGCGATACCGAAGTGATCGCCGATGCCGAGGTCTCTTTGGCCACGCTGGCAAAGACGGCCGCCGAAAAAGAGATCGAGGCGCTGCTTGATGGCGAGGCAGATGCCAATGATACCTTCCTTGAGATCAATTCGGGCGCGGGTGGCACTGAAAGCTGTGATTGGGCCAGTATGCTGGCGCGGATGTATGTCCGTTGGGCCGAAAAAAAGGGCTATAAGGTCGAGTTGCAGGCCGAGAGTGCAGGCGAAGAGGCGGGTATTAAATCGGCCGTTTATAAGATTACCGGCCTGAATGCTTATGGTTGGCTCAAGTCCGAAAGTGGCGTTCACCGGCTGGTGCGGATCAGCCCTTACGACAGTGCCGCACGCCGGCATACGTCATTTTCGTCGGTGTGGGTTTATCCTGTGGTGGATGACAATATCGACATCGAGGTCAATCCGGCGGACATTCGTATTGATACCTACCGCTCTTCGGGGGCGGGTGGGCAGCACGTTAACACCACCGATTCTGCGGTACGGATCACCCACCACCCCACCGGAATCGTGGTTACAAGTTCGGAAAAATCCCAGCACCAGAACCGCGATATCGCCATGAAGGCCCTGAAATCACGGCTCTACCAGATGGAATTGGACCGGCGCAACGCAGCCATCAACGAGGCGCATGAAAACAAGGGCGACGCTGGTTGGGGCAATCAGATCCGGTCGTATGTCCTTCAGCCTTACCAGATGGTCAAAGACCTGCGCACGAACCACGAAACCAGCGACAGCCAAGGCGTTCTGGACGGGGATCTGGACGCGTTCATGGCCGCCACGCTGGCGCTTGAAGTGTCCGGAAAAAGCCGCAGCGAAGCGCAAGCGTAAACCAAAAGCCGGCACAAACGACTGACGCAAAACTGCGTCAGGGGGTTTGGTGTGCCAGTGTCGTCTCAAGATCGCCATATCCGGTAAAGCGATATTCGAACGCAAGGGACAGCCGCGCCGCATGTGCCTGTGCCAATGTTACCAGTTCGGGATCACGGGTTTGCGCCTGATAGACCAGTTTTGTATAATGGGCGAAGTACATGTCGCGCAACTGCGGATGTCGATCAAGGCCAAGCGGCCGCCAAACAAAGGCGTCGAACTGCCGGACCAGAAAATCGGTCAGGTAAAACGCAGAGATTTCATCGTTCTGCGCAAAGGCGTCGTTGCCCTCGAAAAAGCTGTAGCAATGGGGGCCGGCGACCATGTCTACGCCAAGTTTTGCGCAAGTCGCCTGAAGTAGGCCACCGGTGCCACAATCAGCATAGACCACAAATATCTTGCTGTAGCGGAGGCGGTTCTCTTCGACCACCTTGGTCACCGCATCGCAAATCCGCTCGGGGTGATTGTGCAAGATGGCGGGCAGGCAGGTCAGCGCAAGATGGCTCCAACCGTTCGCAGCCTTCAGGTCCAAAATTTCACGCGCCAGCGCACCACACGCCACCAAAAGAACACTGCCTGTGTTCTGGACGGTCAGGGTTTCGTTGGTCAAAGCCTCGTCACCGGGCAGGGTCATGGGGCGATCCCTTTTGTTATGCACCGATGGCAAGAGGCAGCGCGAGACGCCACTGCCACCGAAATCAGGCATGTGATCTGCGCAAGGAAAAGATTTTCACGGCGCAGATCACAAACAATGCGTCACCAGACTTAGCTTGCAGCCATCTGGTTGTGCTTGCGCTGCATGTATTTCTTTGCGGTTTCAACAGCCACCGCCGCATCGCGGCAATACGCATCCGCGCCGATCGCACGGCCGAACTCTTCGTTCAGCGGGGCGCCCCCGACAAGGATGGTATAATTGTCGCGCATACCTTTTTCGATCAGCGTGTCGATCACGACCTTCATGTACGGCATCGTAGTCGTCAAAAGCGCGGACATGCCAAGGATATCGGCATCTTCTGCTTCAAGAGCGGCGATGTATTTATCGACAGCGTTGTTGATGCCCAGATCGACAACTTCAAAGCCGGCCCCCTCCATCATCATCGACACAAGGTTCTTGCCGATGTCGTGAATGTCGCCTTTGACAGTGCCGATCACCATCTTGCCCATGCGCGGTGCACCGGTTTCCGCCAGAAGGGGCTTGAGGATGAACATGCCACCCTTCATTGCATTTGCGGCCAGCAGGACCTCGGGGACGAACAAAATGCCGTCGCGAAAGTCATTGCCGACAATCGTCATACCCGACACAAGTGCCTCGGTCAGCACTCTATAAGGCGTCCAGCCCCGCGAGAGCAGAATATTGACACTTTCTTCGATCTCTTCCTTGAGACCGTCGTAAAGGTCGTCATGCATTTGAAGAACAAGCTCTTCATCACTTAGTTCGGACAGAATGATTTCGTCGTCTTGGTCAGACATTGCGCTCTCCGTTTGCGGGCCTTCTTTTCATGTAGTGCAACTGTGCGATGCTAGAACGCCGTTTTCCGACTTCCGCTGGTCGATCTGCGACCGAAAGGCACAGTCATGACGGTTTATCGTACAGGTGCGGCGGGCTAGTCGCGCTTGCGGCGTCGCACGCGCTCGGGGGCGTTGCTGACGGCTTCGGTGCCGTCTTGAGCCGACGAGAATCCGCCGATGCCTTGTGTGATTGCTTCCAGTGTCGGGCGCGGGCCGGGGTCGCGCGTTTCAAGGGCGCTGCGCATGTGGCGCAGGTGATCGGGCGTTGTGCCACAGCAGCCACCGATGATCGTGGCACCAGCGTCACGGGCATAGCACGCATAGTCTGCCATCAACTCGGGCGTGCCATCATAATGGATATGCCCGTCGTGATACTTTGGAATGCCTGCGTTGCCTTTGGCAATAACAGGAAGCTCGGGCCCCTGTGCGGCAAAACCCAGCACGGTGCGCAGCAGGTCAGACGCGCCAACACCACAATTTGCCCCGAATGCCAACGGTTTATGCGCCATTTTCGACACCACAGAGACCATCCCCGCCGAGGTAAGGCCCATCATTGTGCGCCCTGCGGTATCAAAGCTCATGGTGCAACACCACGGCATGCCCGCCAGTGCGGCTGCTTCTGCGGCCGCACTCAACTCTTCGGCGGCAGAAATGGTTTCAACCCACAGCACATCTGCGCCGCCCGCCTTCAGTCCTTCGGCCTGTTCATGGAACATCTCGACTGCGATCTGGTGGGTCAGACTGCCCATCGGGGCCATGATTTCGCCGGTTGGGCCCATCGATCCGGCCACGACGACAGTACGTCCTGCCGTGTCGGCAACCTCGCGTCCGATCTCTGCACCGATCCGGTTCAATTCACGCACTCGTGACTGGGCATCATGCAGTTTCAGCCGAGCGGCCGTGCCGCCAAACGTGTTGGTCAGGAACAGGTCGCTGCCCGCCTCGACCGGTCCACGATAAAGCGCGGCGATCCGGTCAGGGTGATCCACGTTCCAAAGTTCCGGCGCGTCGCCGGCCTGAAGCCCCATATTGAACAACGTCGTGCCGGTCGCCCCGTCAGCCAACAGCCACGGACGGGTCGCCAGCAGGTGAACGAGGGGGTTGATCGATTTTGTCATCGCGCAAAGCCTTATACTTCCAAGTCTGCCCTCTGCCATGCTTGCGACCGTGACGCAAATTCAATTTTTTCATTATCAAGTTGAGGCAATTTTGAATTGGGCCAGGTGCCACGTGGAAATGCACCAGCTTGCCAGAAACGTTGGTGGCTTTCTTGGCGTGAGGTGGTACTTTTTCGCAAGCAGGGCGCAGAACGC
>JBLIFE010000072.1:0-8695 GCA_047633515.1 Paracoccaceae bacterium
GCCGCGTCTGGGCGATCTGGTCCTGCGGATTCTGAAACTTGTGCCTGATTTGCCGCGTCTGAGGATCAGCTCGATTGATTCGATTGAGGTCGATGACGCCCTGATGCAGGCAATTGGCAGTGAACCCCGCCTGATGCCGCATTTGCATCTGTCGTTGCAGCACGGTGATGATCTGATCCTGAAACGGATGAAGCGTCGGCATCTGCGCGATGATGCAATCGCATTTGCCCAAGCGGCGCGCGCGCTGCGGCCTGACATGACGTTCGGGGCGGATATCATCGCAGGTTTTCCGACCGAGACAGAAGCGCATTTTGAAAACTCGCTCAAGCTTGTCGAAGACTGCGGCCTGACGTGGCTGCATGTTTTTCCCTATTCCCCGCGCAAGGGCACGCCGGCGGCGCGGATGCCACAAGTTGACGGCGGGGCGATCAAATCCCGTGCTGCACGGCTGCGTGCGGCGGGCGATGCACAGGTCGTCCGGCATCTTGAGGCGCAGATCGGTGTGACGCATCACGTGCTGATGGAAAGTTCCCGCATGGGCCGGACGGCCCAGTTTGCTGAGGTGGATTTTGCAACCGACCAGCCGGTCGGGCAAATCATTCCGGCCATCATTTCCGGTTGTTCAGGGAACCGGCTGACGGCATGACACCGGTTTTCTATTCCTTCCGGCGGTGTCCGTTTGCGATGCGGGCACGTTTGGCGCTTCATGTCTCGGGGGTGCAGGTCGAGCTTCGCGAGATTTTGTTGCGTGCCAAGCCCGGGGAGATGATTGCGGCCTCTGCGAAAGCGACGGTTCCGGTGCTTGTGACGCGGGATGTGGTGATCGACGAAAGCCTCGATGTGATGCGCTGGTCCCTAACGCAGAACGATCCCGAAGGCTGGCTCGACATGCCGCAGGCCGGAGCAGCCCTGATTGCCGAGGCCGACGGCCCGTTCAAGCGTGCGTTGGACCGGACAAAATACGCCAACCGGTTCCCGAACGACGACCCGCACACCGCGCGACAGGCTGCGGCGCTGTTTCTCGACAAGCTTGAGGAACGGTTGAGCGGGCAAGGCTGGCTGGCAGGCCCTGCGCCGACGCTTGCAGATATGGCGATTTTGCCATTCGTCCGGCAATTCGCCGGAATTGATCGACCGTGGTTCGCAGCACAGGATTGGCCGGCGTTGCAGCTTTGGCTTGACGGGTTCCTGGTCTCGGAACGCTTTTTGACGATCATGCACAAATACCCGCCTTGGGCTTCGGGAGACAGCCCCCGGTTTTTCCCTGATCCGTTACTTTAGCAAGGTGACCCCACGATGCATCCCAATCCTGCCTTTCGCAAAACGGGCGTAAACCTCAACATCGATTTCGCCCGCAGCCGCGGTTTTGGTGTGCTGAGTGTCAATGGGGCCGAAGGGCCGCTTGTGTCGCATGTGCCGTTTTTACTGTTGGATGACGGGGCCGAGGCAGAGTTGCATCTGGTCCGCTCGAACCCGATTGCACAGGTGATCAATGCGCCGACACCGGCGGTCATCGCGGTTTCAGGACCTGACAGTTATATCTCTCCTGATTGGTACGGCGTCGATGATCAGGTCCCGACATGGAACTATGTGGCGGTACATCTGCGTGGTATTCTGGAGCCATTGCCTCAAGACGCATTGCACCCGATGCTCGACCGGTTATCGGCCCATTTCGAAGAGCTTTTGCAGCCCAAGCCGCCGTGGACAACCGACAAGATGTCGGACGGGGTAATGGACCGGATGATGCGGGCGATCGTGCCCTACAAAATGGTGATAAACAGTGTCAACGGCACGTGGAAACTGAACCAGAACAAAGATGTATCCGTGCGTGAACGGGCTTCAGCCCATGTTCTTGCCCATGGAATCGGCATCGAAACCGAGATTTTATCTGCAATGATGCTTGGTGCAGCGGACAGATAGAACGCTCTCGGGCTTGCGCCGCGCGAGCTCGCTGCGCATTGTGCCAAGGAATAGCCAACAGGAGCCAAGATCAAGATGATGCAGCTATTTTCAGCGAATGCCTCCCCCTTTGCGCGCAAGGTGCGGGTGGTTCTATATGAAACCGATCAGGTTGCCGATGTAGAGTTGCTTTCTGCCGAAGGCTCGCCGATGAATTCTTCCAGAATGCCGGTGGCTCATAATCCTCTGGGCAAGTTACCAACGCTTGTGCGACCGGATGGTCCGGCGATTTATGACAGCCGTGTGATCTGTCAGTTTTTGAATGCGCGGGCCAAGGCGGATCTTTACCCGCAAAGCCACATCTGGGAAACACTCACGCTTGAGGCGACCGGCGACGGTGTCATGGAGGCGGCGCTTTTGATGGTCTATGAAGGCCGTGCGCGCCCCGAGAACATGCAATATGCGCCTTGGGTCGAGGGCCAGTGGGGAAAGGTCACAAGCACGCTTGATGCCGTCAACACACGTTGGATGAGCCATCTGGCCGGTCCGGTAGATGCCGGAAGTATCGCTATGGGCTGTGCGCTTGGATATCTTGATTTCCGTCTTGGCGTTCGCGACTGGCGTCAGGGCCGTGACGGGCTTGCCACGTGGTACGAAGGGTTCAGTGCACGCGAAAGCATGCTGGCGACCGTTCCGTCCTGAGCCGACCCACAAACTGAGCCGACCCACAAAAAGCACCGGCACGGAAATGTTCGTGCCGGAGTGGTTTCGCGCCGACTGTGCGATCAGAATGTATAGGTCAGGCCAAGGTTGACTGCATTGGTCACGATGTCGGTGCTTAACGTGCCGCCACCAGTCAGATCTGCCTTGTTCATCGAATAGGTGCCTTTGTATTCTGCAAAAAGCGCCCATGTCTCGTTGATGTCATAGGACACTCCGGCCACCCACGTCGCGGCAGGGCCTGTAAGCTGGTAATCGAACGTCTTGGGCACGCCGCGCTTTACCTCGACATGCGGTACCGATATTCCGGCTCCTGCTCCGACATAGGGTGTCAACCGCCCTTGTGCGCCCCGATCCGGCCAGCGGTAGAACACGTTGGCTGTGATGATGTTAAGTCCATCCGTGAATTCAAGCGTGTCAAAGCCGCTCGCGGTCAGAGTGTCGTCGGACGCATAAACTTTAGCGTGGTTCAATTCGAACCCGTAGCCAATATTTCTGGTCTGGTACCATGTGGCCCGTAAGCCGTAATAAGGCGGCTTGGCGGCAGATTTTCCGTCCCATTGAGCCAGAAAGCTGAAGCTGCCAAGGGTGTCGGTGCCCTCGACCCGCGACTGCGGCGCGGTTTGTGCTCCGATATAAATGCTGAGTTCGATGTCTGCCCGGGCGGATTGTGGCGCAAGAGCCGGCAGGATCAACGAGAGGGCCAGTGACGGAAATAAATAACGTGGCATGGGGGGGTCCGAGGGGGTTAAAAAAATTTCCCCAGCACCTTATCACAAACAGACGCATTTAACAGCAACGCCATTTGATCTGCCGTAGAATGCAAAAATCTGTTGCCTGATCACCCAAAATCGCATTTAGCTGCGTCATCCCGCCGCAGATGTGCCGCATTGTCTCGTGGACGCCCTATCTCGTCCTCTCTAAAGAGAAAACGATAAGTAGTGTGGCCGATTGTGGCCCGAAGAATCGTTAGCCTTTTGGCATATTGGAAAGGGAGATTTTCCGTGTCCCAAGCAGAAGATCACGAAGGAACGCGTCGCGATTTCCTTTACTATGCAACCGCCGGAGCCGGCGTTGTTGCAACCGGTGCTGCCGTCTGGCCGCTTGTCAATCAGATGAACCCTTCCGCAGATGTTCAGGCGCTCAGCTCGATCCTTGTGGATGTGGGGGGCGTTGAAAGTGGCACGCAGATCACAGTGAAGTGGCGCGGTAAGCCGGTTTTTGTACGCCGCCGTACAGAAGAAGAGATTACAGCATCACAAGCTGTGACAATGGAAGAACTGCCCGACCCGATAGCCCGTAATGGCAATCTGGATGGTGACGCTGTTCCGGCCACCGACGAGAACCGGTTCCTGCCCGTTCCCGAAGGAGCCGAAGGGCTTGCCGGGGAATGGCTGGTCATGATGGGTGTGTGTACACACCTTGGCTGTGTGCCTTTGGGCGATGCTGGTGATTTTGGCGGCTGGTTCTGTCCGTGCCACGGATCGCACTACGACACAGCGGGTCGTATCCGCAAAGGTCCGGCGCCCACAAACCTGCCCGTGCCTGTCGCGGTTTTCACTGACGAATCAACAATTAAATTAGGTTAAGGGAGCAACCATTCATGTCTGGAATTCCTCACGACCATTATGAGCCCAAGTCGGGCGGCGAGAAGTGGCTGCACAAGCGACTTCCGATTGTCGCCTTGATGTATGACACTCTGATGCTGCCGACCCCCAAGAACCTCAACTGGATGTGGATCTGGGGCATTGTCCTGACGTTCTGTCTGGCGATGCAGATCATCACCGGTATCGTATTGGTCATGCATTACACGCCTGATGTCGATCTTGCCTTTGCAAGCGTCGAGCACATCATGCGTAATGTGAATGGCGGGTACATGCTGCGGTATCTGCATGCCAACGGTGCGTCGCTGTTCTTTATCGCAGTTTACGCGCATATTTTCCGCGGCCTCTACTATGGGTCGTACAAGGCGCCCCGCGAAGTCACGTGGATCATCGGTATGCTCATCTATCTGTTGATGATGGGCACCGCGTTCATGGGGTATGTGTTGCCATGGGGGCAGATGTCCTTTTGGGGTGCGACCGTGATTACCGGTCTGTTTGGTGCGATCCCGTTTGTCGGCGAAGCGCTTCAGACATGGCTGCTTGGTGGACCAGCGGTTGATAACGCAACGCTGACGCGCTTTTTCTCGCTCCACTATCTGATGCCGTTCATCATTGCAGGTCTTGTAATCGTTCATATCTGGGCGTTCCACACGACAGGCAACAACAACCCGACGGGTGTTGAAGTGCGCCGCACCAGCAAGGAAGATGCAGAGCGTGATACGCTGCCGTTCTGGCCCTATTTCGTGATCAAGGATCTGTTTGCGCTGGGCCTGATTATGGTGGTTTTCTTTGCTATCGTTGGCTTTATGCCTAACTACCTGGGTCACCCTGACAACTACATCGAGGCGAACGCGCTTGCGACGCCTGCGCATATTGTGCCTGAATGGTATTTCCTGCCTTTCTACGCCATTTTGCGGGCCTTTACGGCGGATGTCTGGGCCGTGCAGCTCGTCAACTTTTTGACGTTCGGTGTGGTCGATGCAAAGTTCTTTGGCGTGCTTGCAATGTTCGGTGCGATTATCGTTCTGGCGCTGGCGCCTTGGCTTGATACCTCGTCGGTGCGTTCGGGCCGTTATCGTCCGATGTTTAAGTGGTGGTTCGCGTTTCTGGTCGTCGACTTTTTCGCGCTGATGTGGCTTGGTGCCATGCCTGCCGAAGAACCCTATGCGAGCCTGTCGCTCATCGCGTCGGCCTATTGGTTTGCATACTTTCTGGTCATTCTGCCGCTTTTGGGTGTGATCGAAAAACCGACTGCGCAGCCGTCGACAATCGAGGACGACTTCAATGCAAAGCTTGCAGCGAAACACGCCTCTTCGGCTGGGTCCATCGCGGCCACGCCGGCCGAGTGACAAGAAAGGACGACGTCACATGTTCAAGAAACTTGCACTCACAACGGCACTGGCTCTCTCCCTGACGGGAGGGGCCGCTCTGGCCGCGGCCACTACCAGCCACGTTGAGGATTTCGACTTCTCGTTCGAGGGGCCGTTCGGCACCTATGACCAGATGCAACTTCAGCGTGGGCTGCAGGTCTACACCGAGATTTGTTCGGCGTGTCACGGGCTCAAATTTGTGCCTCTGCGTTCTCTTGCTGAGTCGGGTGGCCCACAGCTGCCCGAGGATCAGGTGCGCGCCTATTCCGAACTCTACGAAGTCTGGGACCCGACGCTGCTTGGCGGTGACGGAGACTTCCGCCCGGCTGTGCCGACGGATAATTTCCCTGCCTCCGGCATGAAGGCTGCGCCCGACCTGAGCCTGATGGCAAAGGCGCGAGCAGGTTTTCACGGTCCTTATGGTCTGGGAATTAACCAGTTTGTAAATGGCATCGGTGGGCCGGAATACATCGCCTCCCTTCTTTCGGGCTACACCGGCGAGGAGAAAGAGGAAGCGGGCAGTGTTCTTTATGAGAATACCGCATTTCCGGGGGGCTGGATCTCGATGGCCCCGCCGCTTTATGGCGATGACGTCGAGTTCGAGGATGGATCTTCTGCAGAGCTTGAAGCGATTGCGCAGGATGTCTCCGCGTTTTTGATGTGGACTGCGGAGCCAAAAATGATGGCGCGTAAGGAAACCGGCTTTGTTGCGGTGATTTTCCTCGGCGTTCTGACTGTTCTGCTCTATCTCACGAACAAGCGGATCTGGGCACCGATCAAGCGTGCCAAGGGTACGCCGGCCGAATAAGCCGCCGATCCACTCGTCCAGATAATAAAACGCGCGCCCCTGTGGGTGCGCGTTTTTGCATTGTTCGTTGATGTTGGAGCAGGCAGCAGCACACGCTTGGCATTTTTAAATTGCTCGATTCGAAAAATCATTGGCTTTAGCTTGTTTGAAAACGGTTCGCCTTCTTGGCAATTGTCCTTTGCGGGGATACTCCCGTTATCCAAAGGAGCACGTTCATGAGTCTGAATACATTTGGTCATCTTTTCCGTGTCACCACATGGGGCGAAAGCCACGGTCCTGCTCTTGGGGCGACTGTTGACGGCTGCCCTCCGGGGGTGCCTCTGACAGAGGAAGATATTCAAACTTGGCTGGACAAGCGCAAGCCGGGACAAAATAAATATACGACACAACGCCGCGAGGCAGATATCGTCGAAATCCTGTCAGGGGTTTTCGAGGGACAAACGACCGGCACCCCCATCCAGCTCATGATCCGGAATACGGACCAGCGGAGCAAGGATTACGGCGATATCCTTGAGAAATTCCGCCCCGGCCATGCTGACATCACCTATTGGCAGAAATACGGCATTCGTGATTATCGCGGCGGTGGGCGGTCTTCGGCGCGCGAAACAGCTGCTAGGGTTGCGGCGGGCGGGGTTGCGCGTGCGGCGCTCAAGGCATTGGTGCCTGCGCTCGAAATCAACGGCTACATGGTGCAGATGGGCACCCATCACATCGACCGTGCGCGTTTTGATCTGGCCGAGGTGACCCAAAACCCGTTTTGGGTTCCTGACGCTGTCGCGGCGACGGAATGGGCGCTCTATCTGGACGGTTTGCGTAAATCCGGAAGCTCGGTTGGCGCGATCATCGAAATGTCCGCCAACGGGGTTCCAGCGGGTTTAGGCGCGCCTGTCTATGGCAAACTTGATACCGATCTTGCCGCAGCGTGCATGTCGATCAATGCAGTCAAGGGCGTCGAGATCGGGGAGGGCATGGCTTCGGCCTCTCTCACAGGGGAAGCGAACGCCGATGAAATCTTTATGGGCCCTGATGGCCCTGTGTACAGCTCCAACCACGCCGGAGGCATTCTGGGCGGTATCTCTACAGGCCAGGAAATAACGCTGCGCTTTGCCGTCAAGCCGACATCGTCGATCCTGATGAAGCGCAAAACGATCACCAAATCTGGCGAAAACACCGAGATCGTGACCAAGGGGCGCCATGATCCTTGTGTCGGTATTCGCGCTGTTCCTGTCGGAGAGGCGATGATGGCCTGTGTTTTGCTGGACCACCTGCTGCTGCACCGGGGTCAGGTTGGTGAGGGGCTGCGCGGGGATATCGGCTAATCCGCATTATTTAGTGCCTGCCGCCGCGAAGCGGCCATGCCCAACGGGGCGAATGACATCTTCAAGATGTCCTTGAGCCTGGCGGGAGCGCACCCGAAGTGATTGTCCGGATGCGCGGCGCTTTTTGTGTTCAGGACTTGCGTACCTGCATTTCGGCTCTGATTTGTTGACGCAACAGATCGATTGGCACCTTGCCGCCATCCCGTTTATAGCACCAATAGGTCCAGCCATTGCAGCTTGGTGCGCCTTCCAGGGCGGCACCGACCTGGTGGATGGATCCTTTGGTGTCGTGTGACACAAGCGTTCCGTCGGCGCGCACCTTGGCCTTGTGACGGCCGTTCATCGACCACAGCTCTTCGCCAGGTCGCAACATGCCGCGCTCGACCAACTGACCAAACGGAACTCTTGGTTCGGCCCGCTTCGAGGTGCTGACTTCCAGCGCCTCCTTATCTAGTTTACGCACCCGCGAGATCCGCTCGCTTGCAACGTGGCGGTACTTCTCCTCGCGTTCGATCCCGATAAAGTTACGCCCCAGCATCTTTGCCACGGCCCCTGTGGTGCCTGTGCCAAAAAACGGGTCGAGCACGACATCACCGGGATTTGTTGTGCCGATCAGGATCCGGTGCAGCAGGCTCTCGGGCTTTTGCGTCGGATGGGCCTTGTTGCCGTTTTCATCCTTGATCCGCTCGTTTCCGGTGCAAATCGGCAGCACCCAGTCACTGCGCATTTGCACGCCCTCGTTAAGCGACTTCAGGGCTTCGTAGTTGAACGTGTATTTACCCCCCTCTGCCTTGCTCGCCCAGATCATCGTTTCATGTGCATTGGTCAGCCGCATGCCGCGAAAATTTGGCATCGGGTTGGCCTTGCGCCAGACCACATCGTTCAGAAGCCAGAATCCGGCGTCCTGCATTTTTGCACCGACGCGAAAGATGTTGTGATAGCTGCCGATAACCCAGATCGCACCGTTGGGCTTGA
>JBLIFE010000073.1:0-8661 GCA_047633515.1 Paracoccaceae bacterium
TCGACAAGGTCAGGATTTATGCAAACAGCCACTACGTTACCCCGCGCCCAACGATGCAACAGGCTGTGATCTCGATCAAGAAAGAGCTTCGGATGCGGCTTGACCAGCTTGTGAGCGAGGGCAAACTTCTGGAGGCACAACGGCTTGAGCAGCGCACGAATTTCGACATCGAGATGATGGAGGCCACAGGCGTGTGCAACGGGATCGAGAATTACAGCCGCTACCTGACCGGTCGCGCGCCCGGCGAGCCGCCCCCCACCCTGTTCGAGTTCATCCCCGACAATGCCATCGTATTTGCCGACGAATCCCACGTCTCGGTGCCGCAGATCGGCGGGATGTACAAAGGCGACTTCCGCCGCAAGATGACGCTGGCCGAACACGGCTTCCGGCTGCCGTCGTGCATGGACAACCGCCCCCTGAAGTTCGAGGAGTGGGACGCCATGCGCCCGCAATCGGTCTTCGTGTCGGCCACCCCCGCAAAGTGGGAAATCGAACAGACAGGCGGCGTGTTCATCGAACAGGTGATCCGCCCCACCGGCCTGCTTGATCCGGTGATCGAGATCAGGCCCGTCGACACGCAGGTCGACGACGTGATGGACGAGATCCGCAAGGTCGCCGCCTCGGGCTTCCGGACACTTGTGACGACCCTGACCAAACGCATGGCCGAGGACCTGACCGAATATCTGCATGAACAAGGCGTGCGCGTGCGGTACATGCACTCGGATATCGACACGATCGAGCGGATCGAGATTTTGCGCGATTTGCGTCTAGGGGCGTTTGATGTGCTGATCGGGATCAACCTGCTGCGCGAGGGGCTCGATATTCCCGAATGTAGCCTTGTGGCGATCCTTGATGCCGACAAAGAGGGGTTTTTGCGCTCTGAAACCTCGTTAATCCAGACCATCGGCCGCGCTGCGCGAAATGTCGACGGGCGGGTGATCATGTATGCCGACCGGGTCACAGGCTCGATGCAGCGCGCAATCGACGAAACCGACCGGCGGCGCAAACGGCAAATGGCTTATAACATCGAACACGGGATCACGCCCACAACCGTCAAGAAAAACGTCGATGATATCCTGTCGGGTCTCTACAAAGGGGACGTGGACATGAACCGCGTCACAGCCAAGATCGACAATCCTCTGGCGGGGGGGAACCTGAAAACCGTTCTGGACGGGCTGCGCACGGATATGCGCAAAGCTGCTGAAAACCTTGAATTCGAAGAAGCCGCGCGCCTGCGCGACGAGGTCAAACGCCTTGAAGTCGTTGAAATGACCATTGCCGATGATCCCATGGCGCGTCAGTTTGCTGTCGCAAAAGCAGCCGAGGATGCTCAAAAAAGCTCGGGGCGGTCAACTGCCGGACGGGGCGGGATGCGCGGCGGGGTCAAACGCCGCGGCAAAAAGTAATCAGGTGGTCGTAAGGGCCGCCTCGACGGCGCTCGTGATACTGCTCACAACCTCGTCGAGCATCGCTTCGTCGTCGCATTCCGCCATCACCCGGATAAGCGGCTCGGTGCCCGACTTGCGGATCAGCAGACGCCCCTTGCCCAACAGTCGTGCCTCGGCATCGGCGATCGCCGCCTGAACTGCGCGGTGCGACAACGGCGCCTGACCCGCAGTGAAGCGCACATTCCTGAGCAATTGCGGAAACCGCTCGAAAGACGTGGCAAGGCTTGAAGCCGCAAGACCGGTTTCCGACATCGCCGCCAGAAACTGCAACCCCGCAATCAGCCCGTCACCGGTTGTTGCATAATCGGTCATCACGATATGGCCCGATTGCTCGCCGCCCAGATTATAGCCCCCTGCCCGCATCCGTTCGACCACATAGCGGTCGCCAACCGGCGTCCGCTCCAACCGCAGGCCACGCCCCTCAAGAAACCGTTCCAGCCCGAGGTTCGACATCACGGTCGCCACCAAAGTCCCGCCGCGCAATCGCCCCTCATCGGCCCAGCGCGTCGCCAAAAGCGCCATGATCTGGTCGCCATCCGCAACAGCACCGTTTTCATCGATGATCATCACGCGGTCGGCATCCCCGTCAAGACAGATACCCACATCAGCACCGTGCGCCACAACTGCTGCAGCCGCCGTCTCCACGTGGGTCGAGCCGCAATTCAGGTTGATGTTCGTGCCATCCGGCGAGGTGCCAATTGCCACGACATCGGCGCCAAGTTCCCACAGGACCTCTGGCGCGGTCCGGTAGGCGGCGCCGTTCGCACAATCCACCACAACTTTCAGACCGGTCAGCCGGCGGTCAACCGGAAACGTCGATTTCGCCCGCTCGACGTAGCGGTGCAGCCCGTCGTTGATCCGTCTTGCCCGCCCGATATTCGGCGCAGCAGCAAGCATGACACCAGCCGCAACAAGCGCCTCTATCTCGGCCTCGGCCTCGTCGGACAATTTGAACCCGTCGGGGCCGAAAAACTTGATGCCGTTATCTTCGGCGGGGTTGTGCGAGGCGGAGATCATAATGCCAAGGTCGGCACGCATGGACCGCGTCAGGTAGCCCACAGCCGGTGTCGGCACCGGCCCTAGCAACAAAACATTCATCCCCGTAGACGTCAGCCCCGCCGTCAAAGCATTCTCGAACATGTAGCCTGACAGGCGCGTATCCTTGCCGATGACCACCCGGTGACCATTGGTCCCGTCCTGCCGAAAATACCGCCCCGCCGCCGCCCCGAGCCGCAGCGCAAGTTCAGCCGTCATCGGGTGAGAATTTGCACGCCCCCGCACACCGTCGGTGCCAAAAAGATCTCTGCTCATCACGTCTCCTAAGAAGGTCGGTGTTCCGGAACGTAACAGCCAGACAAAACCGCCGCCCACAATCGCATCGCCTGCAGGCTTTCATCACTATCATGGACCCGCATCACCTGCACACCCTGTGCCGCGCCGTGCACGGCAATGGCCAGCGAGCCCGCAACACGCTCGTCGGCCTGTGGCGCTTGTCCGATCGTACCGATGAACCGTTTGCGCGATGCCCCCAGCAAAACAACGCAGCCCAGCGCGTGAAACAGGCTGATCCGTTGCAGCAGCACAAGGTTGTGGGACAGGGTCTTGCCAAACCCGATACCGGGATCAACCATAATCCGGCTCCGCGCGACACCTGCCTTTTCGGCCACCGCAATACGCGCCACGAGATAATCGTACACATCCAGCAAGACATCGTCGTACTGCGGCGCAACCTGCATATTCTGCGGTGTGCCTTGTGCGTGCATCAAACACACCGGCGCTTGGGCCGCTGCAACTACTCCCCCAAGCGCGGGGTCATGGGAAAAGGCGGAAACGTCATTGACGATGGTCGCCCCCGCCTGCAACGCCGCATGCGCCACCGCCGCTTTGCGGGTATCAATCGAGACGGGCCGCGTGATGCCTTGCGCACGCAAGGCCGCAATGACCGGTGCCGTTCGGGCGATCTCTGTCTCGTCGGGCACAAGTTCAGCCCCAGGGCGAGTGGATTCACCCCCGATGTCAAGAATATCGCAGGTTTCAGCCAGCCGCACAGCCTGTGCCAGCGCAAGACCCGCATCGTGGAATTTTCCACCGTCGGAAAAACTGTCGGGTGTAACGTTCAAAATGCCCATCAGCCGCGGTGCGTCCCACGTCACTCCGGCCATCGCAGCACGGGGGGCGGTCAATCGCAAAAGCGTTTCTTGCGGGATCTGTGACGCCGCAATCACCTGTGCCGGCTTCCCCCGTTCAAGCCGCTCGACATGCGAAAACCACGCCCAGCCCCCTGCAAGTGTCAGTGCGTCGTCCGGGCGGGCCGGGTCAGTCTGCACAAGTGGCCGGTAATAGACGCTCATTCCAGATCAAGAACCGGCGTAAGCGCAAGCGAGGTGACTGGCAAAGACAGCGCCTCTTGGGGGGCCTCGCCCAGAACATACAACCGCTGCGCACCCAACTTGGCTGCAAACCACGCCGAAAGCCCCACAGGAAGGCGCGACGCCCCCTCTTGCGGCCCTTCGACCGCGTCGAGCACAATTTTGGACGGTGCCCAGACAGTGATCTGACCTTGTCCCAGCGCCCAGTCGATCTCGGTTCGGGTGCCGACCACGACACAGCGCGGATCACACCCCGCCAGCACCCAGGCATTCTGCTCCAGAGCCAGCAAATCAATCCGGCGTTGTGCCGGCGATATTGCCGCCACCGGTGGCCGCTGGTCGGGCGCGCCAACCGTCAGCACGACAGGCGCGCCGCGGGCCGCGATCTGGTCCAGCCAGCGCGGCAACCGTACATCGACCATCGCGGCATTCGACAGGTGCAGAACGATCGGAGCGCGACGCAAATGCACCGGTGCCGATGCGCCTTTGGCCCGGTCACGTACAATTTCAACGCCCAGCGCAAAGGGACCGCGATCAAGCTTTTCAATCCGGATAAACACCCGCCGTGCGCGCGGTTCGGGCAACAAAAGGTCGGCAATCCGCTCTGCCAGCGTTTCCAGAAGGTTCAACCGCTCGTCGGCCAAGGCTGCGGAAATGGCGTCTGTGATCGTGTCATAGCTTAAAATAAGGTCAACATCGTCGCCCACCGGATCATCGGCATGGGCCACCTCGACCACCACGTTGAACCGCACGCGCTGTGTCGTGCCGCGCTCGGCCTGAAAGGCGCCAATTTCCACGTCGCGCAAATAGTCGCGCACCGCAATACGGTCACGAGGACGGGCAGCAAGCGCCACGGCGCGGTCTTCGATCTGTGCGAAAGCAAGGGATATGTTGCGTGTCATGACAGCGGTTTGCCACGGCTTCCCGCTATCGACCAGCCCTTTTACGCCGCCCTATCCGTTTTGTCCGACATTTTGCGCCCCGCGTCAGCCTCCAAAGAGCCCCGTCAGCGCCCGCTTCACCAGCCCTGTCACAGATGGGCGCGGGCGTACTGCGAAAGCGACCGGGCGGCAAACTTCGATTGCGGCCACGCCAACCCGTGCCGTCAGCGCACCGTTAACAACCCCCTCGCCAAAGCGGCGCGAGACTTTTGACACCACACCGCCCCCCGCAATCGACCCGATCAGATCATCCCCCACCGCAACAGCCCCTGTCGCCACAAGATGCGTAAACACCGTGCGCGTCAGCCGCCAGTTGCCAAGGGTGCCAGAGCGGCCACCATAAAGTTCGGCAATGCGCCGGATCATCCGAAGATTGGCCGTCAGCGCCGCAATGACATCAGCAAACGCAAGCGGCACAATTGCCGTGACCGTTGCCACCTGACGCGCGGCGGCCTCGATCTCTTGTTCGGCGGCACGGTCGACAGGCGACAGGATCTCGGTTTCGATCAACCCTAACAGCGCGTCAGCATCGAATATTTCGGCGCGGCGCGCGGCAAAACGTGTCAGGCCCCACTGCAAATCCTCGCGCCGGGCATAAAGCGACTGAACCGCATCGGCCACCTGTCGCGCGGCCTCCAGATCGCGGCCAGCAAGCGCACTGGCGGCCTGCTTTTGCAAGCTGTCCAGACGACGCAACCGGCCAAAAGCAGCCACTTCGCGAAAGCAAATCCCGAACAGGGCAAGCGCCACCAGACCAACAAGCGCTGTGACCGCGTAGCCAAGAACCGCGTTGCGCGCCAGCAGGCCAGTCACGAAATCCCATGCCGCAATCGAAATCATGACCCCGATCAGGGTGCTCAAAGCGCCCCAGAACAGTTTCGCAAGCCACGACATGCGCCGCGCCCCCAAGGTCGCAAGCGTTTGCATCGCCCGGCCCTGCG
Source organism: Paracoccaceae bacterium (assembly GCA_047633515.1). Lineage (GTDB taxonomy): Bacteria > Pseudomonadota > Alphaproteobacteria > Rhodobacterales > Rhodobacteraceae > JBLHUT01. The sequence goes on from JBLIFE010000073.1 coordinate 5,700, forward strand.
GCTGCGTTTGATTGGGAAAATCAGGCACCGCAGGGGCGTCTGACGGGCTGGGTGCCGCCGTGGAAGCCGCGCGGGCGGTTTCTTGCTCCAGATCGAACAGAACGGGATTTTTTGGGGGCTTGGTCATCGCAACTTATCTCCGATCAGGAACTCTGCGGCACGGTCCAGCCGGATGTGGGGCGGCCCCTCACCGGGCTTCAGGCGCAACTCTGCCGGAGCAAAGCGCATGACCTGATACTCCGCATCAAGCCAGCGATCCGCCCCTGTGCGCGCCGGCACCAGAAGTCGGGCAGGATCGTCGGGAAGCGTGCCGGGGTAGAACGCGGCCTGCCGCCCCGTCTCCAGAAGCCGCCCGCGCACAACATTCAAATCCGTGCCCTCGTGGGTTCGTGTTTCCTCGACTGTGGCACGCAGCGCGGCAAGAGCCATGCCGTTGGTCTTCGCCCCCGCAAAACTGGCCCGGTCGCGCGCCTCGCGCAGCAGGGCCTCGACGATCGCGGTCAATTGCGGGTGCTGGGTGTGGTGGAGGTGGTCGGCCTTGGTGGCCGCAAACAGGATCCTGTCGACCCGCCGCCCCAGAAACAACGATGTCAGCCACGCATTGCGCCCCGGCCGGAACGCCCCGAGGATGTCAGCCATCGCACGGCGCAAATCCTCCAGCGCCTCGGGCCCTGCGTGAATCGCCCCCAGCACATCCATCAACACCACCTGCCGATCAAGGCGCGCGAAGTGATCGCGGAAAAACGGCCGTACGACACCGCGTTTATACGCCTCGAAACGGCGCGCCATTTCGCGCCCCAACGACCCGCGCGGCCCTTTGGCAGCCTCGGGCACCGGCAGTGGCGCAAACGTCAGAACCGGTGATCCCTCAAGATCTCCGGGCAACAGGAACCGCCCCGGCGTACAATCAGAAAACCCCGCCGCGCGGGCGGTGGTCAGATAGGTCGTGAAACTTTGTGCAAGCTGGCGTGCCGTGCGTTCATCAAATGCCTGGTCAAAATCTGTCACTTTCAACAGCGCCAGATACTCCTGTGCAAAGGCGCGATTGTGCATCCGCCCGATGCTTGCAGATGCCCAACCGGAATACGCAGTATCCAGCAGACCAAGATCAAGCAACCATTCGCCGGGGTAGTCGATGATATCCAGATGCACCGTGCGCAGGCCCGACAAGCCACCCAGCAACCCCTGCGGCTGCACCTTGAGTGACAACCGCAATTGCGACACCGTGCGGGTGCTTTCGGGCCAGTGCGGGGTCGGGCCGGTCAGGGCATCAAGATGCGCCTCATAGTCGAACCGCGGCACCGTGTCGTCGGGTTGGGGCTGAAGATAGGCCCCCTTCAAGGCTCCGCTAGCAACGGCCTGTAGCCCCGGCATCCGACCGCGATCCATCAGATTGGCAACCAACGAGGTGATAAACACCGTCTTGCCCGCGCGCGACAGACCCGTCACGCCAAGCCGGATGACCGTGTCGGTAAACGGCGCCGTGACCGTGTCTGCCACGGCCCCGATCGAGCGGGTGACCCCGTCGGCTATCTGTCCCAATACCACGTGGGGGTTCCTTATTCTTGTCCGCATCATTACCTGTCTTTGGCCGAAAACACGGTGTCAGGCCGAAACATTCCGGCCTGCGCATCAACCGGGCAACTCTGCCACCGTGGGCTAGCATAGGCATCCAAGCCTCGGGTGCCTAGAGGCATGAACGCCGCCTTTGCTACCTAAAGCCGGGGATTGATCCCGACGAGCCCGCACGATAATGCTGCGCCATGCCCAGATATGCCCTTAAAGTAGAATATGACGGCAAGCCGTTTTACGGCTGGCAACGCCAAAAAACCCTGCCTTCGGTGCAGGGCGCGATCGAGGCTGCCCTGCACCGACTGCAGCCGGACGTGCCTACGATTTCGGCCGCCGGTCGCACTGATGCCGGCGTTCATGCGCTGGCGCAGGTTGCCCATTGCGACATGACCAGAACATGGGAACCGTTTCGGCTTTCAGAAGCGTTGAACCACCACCTCAAGCCGCTTCCCGTGTCGATTCTGGCCTGTGCCGAGGTGTCGGGCGACTGGCACGCCCGGTTTTCAGCCCACGAGCGGCGGTATCTGTTCCGGATATTGTCGCGTCGCGCCCCGGCCGCGCTTGACGCCGGACGGGTCTGGCATGTGGGGCATCCGTTGGATCTGGGCGCAATGCAGCAGGGCGCCGCGCATCTTTTGGGGCACCACGACTTTACCACTTTCCGCGCCAGCGGGTGTCAGGCCGCCTCGCCCGTCAAGACACTGGACCAACTGGACATCACAGCCCACACAGTCGATCAGGGCACAGAATTCCAGTTTATGCTGCGCGCCCGCAGCTTTTTGCACAGTCAGGTGCGCAGCTTGGTCGGCACGCTCGAGCGGGTCGGGTCCGGCGCATGGGCCCCCGAAGACGTCAAAGCGGCGCTTGAGGCGCGGACGCGGTCACGCTGCGGGCCGGTGTGCCCGCCTTACGGCCTTTATCTAAGCGGTGTGGAGTATCCCGACGCTCCGTTCGACTGAAAATACATACTCAAAAGACATATTTCCGGACCCTCATTGCCCCGCAGCTGTTCTTGACCTGAGTTGCAACTTCTGCGGGCTCTGCGAACGATCAAAGTCGGCTGTAGAAACTCTATCGCCGCGGTCTTGTCTTCAATTTTTAGCCAGCGTTCCCGCACCCATCTAACCCGCTATTTATCGGTTCGAAACACGCAGCCGTCACTGACCAGTTCGGGCGGCGTGGCGCACAAACCACGTGCAACCGTCCACGCAGCCAGAACTTTTGGCACATAATCGCGGGTTTCGGGATAGGGCGGCACACCGCCGTGCCTTGTGACCGCGTTCTCACCGGCATTATAGGCCGCAAGAACCATCAAGGGGTCCCGGTCGAATGCGCCCATCAACCAGTTCAGATAGGCCACGCCGCCCTTGATATTCTGCGCCGGATCGGC
>JBLIFE010000074.1:0-8597 GCA_047633515.1 Paracoccaceae bacterium
GACCGGCAAAGGATCACGAACCTTGCCACCGATGTATCCGATGTGACCTTCAAACATATCCTTTTACCCGTCTGGCTTGCGGCGTATAAATATCGCGGCAAGAGCTACAGGTTTGTTGTGAATGGACACAGCGGCAGGGTTCAGGGAGAACGCCCGTATTCGGCTGTCAAAATTGGGATTGCCATACTTTTCGGTGCGATTGTTGCAGGTGCCATCGGCTACGGCGTCGCGATGCAGCAATAAGACGTTCTTGCCAAATTCGAAAGCACTTGTGATAGCGCTCACATCTTGATCTATAATTTCCACCAGATACGGAGAAGCCCTATGATATTATGCGCCGGTGAGGCCCTGATCGATATGTTGCCCAGAACAGCCACAACCGGCGAGAACGCGCTGCATCCTGCGGCGGGGGGGGCCGTTTTCAACACCGCAATCGCGCTTGGGCGTCTGGGCGTGCCGACCAGCTTTTTTTCGGGCCTGTCGGACGACATGTTCGGGCGACAGCTTGTTGAGGCATTGAACGCGAGCGGCGTTGCCACTGATTTGGCAGCCTTTAGCGACCGGCCCACGACGCTGGCCTTTGTGGAGCTTGTCAAAGGGCAAGCCCGGTACACGTTTTACGACGAGAACACCGCTGGCCGGATGTTGCAAACGACAGATTTGCCCACGGATCTATCGCAGGTCGATGCCCTGTTCTTTGGTGGTATCTCGCTTGTTTTCGACCCCTGCGGTGCGGCCTATGAGGCGCTGTTGAAAGCAGGGTCACAGGCGGGCAAGCTGGTGATGCTCGATCCCAATATCCGCCCCGGTTTTATCAAGGACGAGGGCGCATACCGCGCGCGGCTTGACCGGATGATCACGGCGTCCGACATCGTAAAGCTGTCGGATGAGGACCTGCATTGGCTGATGGGGCCGGGGTCGCTGGATGCTTTGGCCGCAAAGGTTCTGAATAAGGGTCCGTCCCTGTTTTGTTTGACCGAAGGCGCCAAAGGCGTCACGGCCTATTGGGGGCAACATAAATGTAGCGTTGCGGCGAGCCGTGTCGCGGTCGTTGATACCGTCGGCGCGGGCGACACCTTCAACGCAGGGTTTCTGGCCGGTCTGGATCAGGCGGGCTGTCTGGGCAATCGGGTTCTGGGCAATCGTGCTCTGGACAATCGGGTTCTGGACAATCGGGTTCTGGGCAAACCCGATCTGGGCGCGATCCACAAAGACCAGATCGAGGCTGCGTTGACGCTGGGGGTGCGGGCCGCGGCGGTTACCGTGTCGCGCGCCGGCGCAAACCCGCCCTGGGCCAAAGAGTTGGAGGGTTAAGCAATGCGGGCACTGGTGCAGCGGGTGACCGAAGCCAGCGTACAGGTCGACGGACAGATCATCGGCCAGATCGAAGGCGGTTTTCTGGTGCTGATGTGCGCCATGCATGGCGACAGCGAGGCGCAGGCTGACAAGTTGGTCTCCAAACTGATCAAGCTGCGTATATTTTCAGACGAGAACGGCAAGATGAACCGGTCTTTGCGCGATACCGGCGGAGCGGCTCTAGTGGTCAGTCAGTTCACACTCGCCGCCGATGTGAGTCGTGGAAACAGGCCTGGATTTTCCGATGCAGCCCCCCCGGATCAAGGTGAGCATCTGTATGAATATTTCAAAACAAATCTGGCAGCCGCGGGAATTCCTGTCCAATCAGGACAGTTCGGAGCGGACATGGCAGTGCATTTGGTCAATGACGGCCCCGTGACAATCTGGCTTGATATTTAGTCACAACCGTCCTGCGCCTCCTTTTACGCTCTGATTTTGCAAAATAATGCGGCAACATCAAAGTTTGGTAGCGTCGGACGTTCTTTAAACGAACGGCTTGAGTAGAAAAAATCTGTTTTTAGCAGCTTAACGCCACAGTTTGTCAGCCATGCACTTGCCGCCGCGCTATCCGATGTTAATGTTGCTTTCATGACAGATGCACCACGCTTTTTTGACGAACTTCGCGGCCCCGATGACAGGCCTCGCCCCCCGTATCAAGGCTATGACGCCTGGTTTCAGGAGGAAGATATCGCGTTGTTACGGCGCAAGTCCTCCGAAGCCGAAGGGTTTTTCCGCAAGACCGGCATAACGTTTAACGTTTACGGTCAGGAAGAGGCCGACGAACGGCTGATCCCGTTCGACATCGTGCCGCGTATCCTGTCAAATCGGGAATGGACAAAGCTGACACGCGGGATCGAACAGCGCGTGCGCGCGATCAACGCGTTTCTCTACGACATCTATCATCGTCAGGAAATCATTCGTGCGGGGCGCATTCCGGCCCATCTTATTGCCCAAAACGAGGCGTTTTTGCCGCAAATGATCGGCGTGACGCCGCCGGGCGGCGTTTACACCCATATTGTCGGTGTTGATCTGGTGCGCACAGGCGAAGACGAATTTTTTGTGCTCGAGGACAATGCCCGCACGCCGTCGGGTGTCTCTTACATGCTCGAAAATCGCGAAACCATGCTCCAGATGTTCCCCGAGCTGTTCAGCCGCGTCCGCGTCAAACCCGTTCAGGATTATCCGACGCGCCTCATGCGTTCTTTGTCGGCAACGGCACCGCCCGTCACATCGGGGCGTCCTGTCGTTGCCGTTTTGACCCCGGGCATTCACAACTCGGCCTATTTCGAGCATTCGTTCCTTGCCGATCACATGGGTGCCGAACTGGTCGAAGGGCACGACCTGCGCGTCATGGATGGCCGGATAGCCATGCGCACCACACGCGGTTATACCCCGATCGACGTGCTTTACCGGCGGGTCGACGATGATTACCTCGACCCTTTGAATTTCAAACCCGAATCCATGCTGGGCGTTCCAGGCATCTTTGACGTGTATCGTTCGGGCGGCATCACAATCGCCAATGCGCCGGGCACCGGCATTGCCGACGACAAGGCAATCTACAGCTATATGCCTGACATCGTAGAGTTCTATACCGGCGAGAAAGCGATCCTCAAGAACGTGCCGACCTATCGCTGTGCAGAGGCCGACAGCCTTGCCTATGTGCTTGAGCATCTTGACGAACTTGTGGTCAAGGAAGTTCACGGATCGGGCGGGTACGGCATGTTGGTCGGTCCTGCCGCCAACAAAGCCGAGCTGGCAGCGTTCCGGGCCAAACTGCTTGCGCGGCCCAACAACTACATCGCACAACCAACGCTGGCTTTGTCCACGGTGCCAATCCTGACAAAAGCCGGGCTTGCGCCGCGCCACGTGGATCTGCGCCCCTATGTTCTGGTCTCGCCGAACAAAATCGACATCACGCCCGGCGGATTGACCCGGGTGGCGTTGAAAAAAGGGTCGCTGGTCGTGAATTCAAGTCAGGGCGGCGGTACAAAAGACACTTGGGTTCTGGAGGATTAAGGCAATGCTTGGCAAAACCGCAGGCGGCCTTTACTGGATGTTCCGCTATCTTGAACGCTGTGAGAACACGGCACGTCTGATCGAGGCAGGCTTTCGGATCGCCCTGACGCGACCCGATGCGTCGGACGACGAATGGGCCAGCGTTATCGAGGCAGTAGGCGCGCGCGAAGACTACCTGAAGGTGCATTCAACCTTTGATCAGGCCAGCGTTATTAATTTCATGCTGCGCGACAAGGGCAACCCGTCGAATGTGATGCAGGCCGTCGAAAACGCACGCAACAATGCCCGACTGGTGCGCACCGCCCTGAGCAAAGAAGTCTGGGAGGCGACAAACGAGTGCTGGATGCAGCTTAAAGACGCGCTCAAGGCACCTGTACGCGTGCGTGATCTGCCCGATGTGCTTGGCTTGATCCGTCAGCAATCCGGGCTGGTGCGCGGCGCGCTGCACGGCACGATGCTGCGCAATGACATCTATAACTTTGCGCGCATTGGCACGTTTCTGGAACGGGCCGATAATACAGCGCGCATTCTGGATGTGAAATACTATGTTCTTTTGCCCTCGCTGGGGCAGATCGGGTCGGCGCTTGATAACGTGCAGTGGGAAAATATCCTGCGCTCGGTTGGAGGCCAACGCTCTTACCGGTGGCTGCACGGAGGCGACATCAGCCCGATGGGTATTGCGGATTTTCTTATCCTCGACGGGCGCATGCCACGTTCATTGGCCTTTTGCGCCGGTAAGATCTATTCCAATCTTGGCTACCTCGAAAAGGATTATGGCATCCGCCATGTCTGTCAGGAGCAAGTGGAGGCGATGGTCGGGCGACTGGCATCCACCAATGTCGAGCAGATATTCGAGAGTGGCCTGCACGAGTTCATTCTTGATTTTCTGGGTCAAAGCGCCTCACTTGCTGCGGAAATTGAACGCGATTACCGGTTTTGGGAATAGAATGTCATGAAGCTCTCTATCCAGCACACCACGACCTATCGTTACGAAGAGCCGGTAAACTACAGCCTGCAACAGCTTCGCCTGACCCCTAAAAGCCGCATCGGACAAAGCGTCCTGACGTGGCAGACAAGTGTTATGGGCGGCATCAAGGAGCTCGAGTTTGACGACCACCACATGAACAGGGTTCATTTGATCAGCTATCGCGGTGACGCAAGCGAGATCGTGATCAGCTCTCAGGGTGAAATCGAGACGGCAGATATGGCCGGTGTTGTGGGCAAGCACGCAGGGTTTACGCCGCTTTGGTACTTCCTGCGCTCCACCAGGTTGACCCGCCCGGGCACCCGGGTGCGTGCCTTGATCAAAGACATGAAAAGCGGCGAAACGGCTGACGTTCAGCGGCTTCACGATCTGTCCGATCGCATCCTTGCTGCCATTCCCTACAAAATCGGAGAAACCAACTCTGGCACCGCCTCCGAAGATGCTCTGGGGATTGGCAGCGGCGTCTGTCAGGATCATGCCCATATCTTCATATCTGCCGCCCGTCTTTTGGGATATCCGGCGCGCTATGTGTCGGGCTATTTGATGATGGATACCCAGATCCAGCAAAACGCCAGCCATGCCTGGGCCGAGGCTCATGTTGACGGGTTGGGATGGGTCGGATTCGATGTCTCGAACGCCATGTGCCCCGATGACAGGTATGTCCGCGTGTCCACGGGTCTGGATTATTCCGAAGCCGCGCCGGTACACGGCGTCCGCTTCGGGTCACAGGCGCGCGAATCTCTGCACGTTGACATTCAGGTACAGCAGCAATAAAGCATGAATTCAAGGTACTAGGGACATAAGAAATGACGTATTGCGTTGGGCTAAAGCTGAACCGTGGCCTTGTTTTCATGTCTGACACGCGCACGAATGCCGGCGTTGATAACGTGTCGGTTTTCAAAAAAATGTGCAGTTGGGATCGTCCGGGCGAGCGTTCCTTGACGCTTATGACGGCTGGAAACCTTGCCACGACCCAAGCGGTTGTCAGCCTGCTTGAAGAACGCTCCAAGGCCGCAAAAGAGCGTAATCCCTCGATCTTAGAGCAGCCGTCGATGTTTCAGGTGGCACGGCTGATCGGGGACACTCTGAAAGAAGTGATCGCCGAGCACGGCGACAATGGGCAACGCGCCTCAAGCACCTTTCACGCTACGATCCTTCTGGGCGGACAGATTTTTCCGGGGCCACCGACACTTTTCATGATCTACCCCCAAGGTAATTTCGTTGAGGCCTCTGACGATACGCCGTTTTTCCAGATCGGAGAGGCCAAATACGGTCGTCCGATCCTTGTGCGCGCCTATGATCCCGAGATGAGCTTTGAAGAGGCTATCAAGCTTTTGATGGTCAGTTTCGACAGCACAATCAAAGCAAATTTATCAGTTGGTATGCCGCTGGATTATCAGGTTTATCCTGCTGACAGCTATAAAACCGGCCCAACTGCCCGTATTCAGGCCGATGATCCCTATTTTTCCATGATTTCCGATGGATGGGGCCTGGCCCTGCGAGAGGCGTTTGACAGCCTGCCAGATTTCGAGTGGCCCTCTGAAGCAAAGGCGTAGACTCGCCTAGTCACTCAGATGTTACTGACCTGACGACCAGATGCTGCTAACATTCCTCACAGATATTTTTACTGGCATAACCTTTTTGCAGCCACCTACTTTTGAAAGAATATTTTTGATGGGTTTCACACACCGAAGCGTTTTGCGCGCCGTTGTTCTTTTGTGTGCTGTCCTTACAGCACAAATCGGGCATGCGTCCTCCTTTGCCTTCAACCTTCTGCCGGTCGAACTGTGCGATACGGGTCCCGGTGGCGGTTGCTACACTCCCAATCTTGACAAAGCCCAGCTTGAAGCGAGTTATGCCGATATCGGCGTCGCGCTGACTGTTCTGGATACAATTTCACGCGCCTTTGCGTTCAACTTTACCAACGGCGAAATTGACCCCTTTGAAACACTTCCCGATTTCCGTGTCAGCGGGATATTTCCAGGCGTGCACACCGTTATTCTGGGGTTCACGCCCCGGATGATCGGGCCAACCGTGGGTCTTGCCTATCTTTTGGAGGGCCCGAACTACTCCGGAATACAGCCATTCCAGTTCGGCATCATCGAGGCTGAAGGGCGTTCGCAGGCCTTTCAAACGGCCGTTACCAGCCACGAGATCGGCCACCTGCTGGGTGCGACCCATGACGATTCAGTGCCACGCACATTGATGAACAGCACCGTTCAATCAAATAACCTGTCGACGCAGTTCAGCACCGCGTCGGCGCAGGTGATGCTCAACAGCCCTATTCTGGAACCGATTGCGGCGATCCCGCTTCCAGCCTCAGCCTCGTTCATGCTTGTGGCGATGGTCGCGTTGTTCGCCGCCCGCCGCCGCCGGACCTTTGCACAAGGCGCCTGAGCGCGAACATCTCCGAAGGGTGAACCAATGGATTTCTAGGTGTCTGCCCTCCGCACAAACCAAATCATCAAGACCTCTGTGAGGGTCGAATAACCGATCACCACAGTCTGCCCTGTTACCAGATAAAAAGCCGCCCGCCCTGCATTTAAGCAGAGCGGGCGGCTTGAAAATCATGGTCTCAAACTGTCACAGCAGGGATTACTGCAAGGACAGGGCCACAAACCGCGGCTCTCCGGCGCGCCGGACCAGAAGCAACAGCGACTTGCGGCCGGCTTCTTTTGCCTCTGCTATCCGCGCCTCCAGATCGGCAAGGCGAATGACCTTTTGCTGTCCCGCTTCGGTAATAACGTCACCGGCGCGCAATCCTTTTTCATAGGCTTCGGATGTCTCGCTCACATCAATAACCGCAAGCCCTTCAGACCCGTCATCCAACCCAAGCTGCTCGCGCAGTTCGTCGGTCAGAACACTAAGGGTCAGGCCCAGGATCTCTGTCTCTACCGGCTCGGCGGGTTCCTCGGGGGGGGTCATCTCAGGTGTTGCCGCATCCGCATCTTCGCGACGCCCCAATGTGACTTTAAGCGTTGTCGTGCTGCCCTCGCGGAACACGATTAGGCGCACGGTTTTGCCTACTGCCGTGTTGCCCACGCGCCGGACCAAAGCTCGCGTGTCAGACACCTCGAAGCCATCAAAAGACAAGATCACATCGCCGCCCAGCAGCCCGCCATCCTTGGCCGGACCATCGGGAACGTCTGTAACAAGCGCGCCAGCAGCCGCTTCAAGGCCCATGGCCTCTGCGACATCCTCGGTTACGTCCTGTATCCGCACCCCGAGCCAGCCACGACGGGTTTCGCCGAATTCCTTCAGCTGATCCACGACCTTGGTCACCACGCCGGACGCCATAGAAAACCCGATACCGATCGAGCCGCCATTAGGCGAAAGTATCGCCGTATTCACCCCGATCACCTGGCCATTCATGTTGAACAAAGGTCCCCCCGAGTTGCCCCGGTTGATCGCGGCATCCGTCTGGATATAGTCATCATAGCTGCCCGAAAGGGCACGGTTGCGCGCCGAGATAATCCCGATAGACACAGAAAATCCCTGCCCCAGCGGGTTTCCCATGGCCATCACCCAGTCTCCGACCCGCGCAACATCGCTGTCACCGAACGGCACAAACGCAAGTGGCTTGTCACTCTCGACCTTCAAAAGGGCAATATCCGTGTTCGGGTCGGTGCCGACGACTTTCGCGACCAGCTCTCCACCTTCGAAGAACTCGATCATGATTTCATCCGCGCCCTCGATCACGTGGTTATTCGTGACAATATAGCCGTCCTCGGAAATCACAAAGCCCGAGCCCAGAGCACTTGACCGGCGGGGTCGGTCCTGTCGCTCTTGATTGCGGTCCATGAAGTCACGGAAAAAGTCCTCGAAGGGGGACCCTTCAGGCACAACAGGTGCCGGCCCTGCAGACCCTGCGACAGTCGTACTTGTCGTAATATTTACCACGGAGGGGCTGATTTTTTCGGCCAGATCGGCAAAGCTTTCCGGTGCGCCGCGTGCGGGTGTCGAAACTGTCTGGGCGAGAAGCAAGAAGATAACGGCGAAAGCCAGCGAAGCAACACGCGTCACAACAGACGGTGCCAAATGAGATGGTGCGATGGTAACTGCCCGAGATATCACGATGGTATTCTCCTTATCTACGATAGCTGCCGAATTAGGCCCTGACGGTGGCACGACCTTGACGCCCTGCAACTCTGTTGAAGAACAAGATAGAGCGTCAAGCGAATATCGCAAAGGGGGATAGCACCAGATCAACATGCTGTGACCGAAAATATGCTTTTTTTCA
>JBLIFE010000075.1:0-8564 GCA_047633515.1 Paracoccaceae bacterium
GACTAAGGCTAGATTTCATCTGTGGCATCCTTGGGCTTGGGGAACGTCTGCTGTTCCAAAGAGCTTTGTAGGATGTGTTAACAAGGCTTTGACGCTGAACAGGCCCTGATTGTCGACAGTTGCCGCATAATGAGGCTATTGTTGACAATTCAGGCTAATTTTTAGGCAGTTTTTTGACGCTCGTCAAATGGCAGCAAACGGGGTGCAAAACCATGCCGCGCCCGCACGCCCGTCACACCGGTGTGACCGGATTATGCGGCGTGCCGCCAGCCTCGATTGCCTCTCCGGCTGCCAGAAGAATATCCTCGCGGAAGCGTCCCCCGATCAATTGCACGCCAACCGGCACGGTGCCAACCAATCCGGTCGAGACGGTCAACCCGGGCAAGCCGAGGGTCGGCAGGGCAAGTTGCGGCAATTGTGCCTGCATGATCGTCTCGAAGGCGTCTTCCGAGCTGACGTCGAGCTGTTGGGCAAACGGCAACATCCCAGAGACAGGACACAGAACAACCGGATATTTCTGCAAAAAGATCAACCACGTGCGCAAAAGGCCTGCGCGGTCCTGAAATGCGCCCAAAAGCCCGTTGATGTCGATGGGCGCAGAGCGGTTGGTCATCTGGCGAAAGGCAAACTCTGCATCCGGTTCGGCTTCATCGCGGATCATGTCTTGTGCGCCGAACCGCATTTCGGCCATCCACAGCTTGGCGTTGACTTCGGCGGCGGCGCGCATCGGCGGGCAGGGGACTTCGTCGACCTGCCAGCCAGCCGCCTCGAGGCGCTGTGCGGCATCGACAAGTGCAGTGCGAACCTCGGGGGCCACAGTCATTCCATCAGGGGCAATAGTGAGGGCTGCGCGTTTTTCGAACGCGCCGTGCTCCAGCGGGGCAGGGACCCACCACGGGTCGCGCGGGTCTTCGGCGGCCATGGCGTGCAACGCGAGCCGCAAATCACCGATCGTGCGTGCAATCGGGCCGGAAACAGCCATGACTTGCGCTCCGATGTGGCGTTCGGGACCAGACGCGTTGAACGCAGGCACCCGCCCCAGCGTCGGGCGAATGCCGTGCAAACCGCAGGCATAGGCCGGATAGCGGATCGAGCCGCCGATATCGGTGCCGTGGCCCACCGCACAAATTCCGCTGGCGACCGCCGCCGCCGCCCCCCCCGAAGAGCCGCCCGGCGTGATGGACGGATCGCGCGGGTTCAGGGTCTGGCCGTGCAAATTGTTCTTGGTGAACCAGCGCAGCGAAAAGGCGGGGGTGTTGGTGCGCCCGACGATGATGCCGCCGGCTTTTTTGATATTTGCCACGACGGGGCTGTCGTGCTGTGCGACCAGATCCTTGAGTAGGCAGAGCCCGTTTGTCGTGGCGTGACCTTGCTGGTCGATATTGACCTTGGTCGTGAAGGGCACACCGGCCAGCGGGCCTGCGTCTTGTCCGGCGGCAATCTTGACATCCACGGCGCGCGCGGCGGCAAGGGCTTCTTCCGGGAACTCCTGAACCACGGCGTTGATCGACGGGTTCACAGCGGCAAGCCGGTCCAGATGCGCCTGCGTAACCTCCAGTGCCGAAAGCTCTTTTGTGCGGATCGCGTTTGCGATCCCGACGGCAGTCATGGCCCAGATTTCGGACATGCGGAATGCTCCTTGCGTGATCTGTTTGGTGCATCCTGCGCTTTGACTTTGGGGAAGTTCAACCGGTTTTGCGCGGTTCAGGGCCGGCGCGTGGCGGTTGTTTGCCTCGACTGGCCGGAAAAGGCTGGTTCGGGCCGTGAAAGCGGCGCAAGGTCGCAGTGTGATCTCTTTTGGGGGCCGGATGTGGCACGCCGACATTACAATCTGCCCCCGCTCAGTGCGCTTGCGTCTTTCGAGGCGGCCGCACGGCACGGCAGCTTTAAACAGGCCGCGCGCGAGTTGAATGTGACGCCCGGTGCCGTCAGTCACCAGATCAAGTCGCTTGAGCGGGAACTGGGGTTTGGCTTGTTTGTGCGGCAGCATCGCGGGGTCGAACTGACCCAGAGTGGCCAGATGCTGTTTTCGAGCCTGACCCGCGGTTTTCTGGACATCAGCACCACGCTGTCACATCTCAAAAGGGTCGGGGACCCGTCGGTATCGGTGGCCGCGACAACGTCGGTTTCGGCCTTGTGGTTAACCCCGCGTCTGTCGAAATTCTGGCGCGCGCATGGCGATATTCCGGTCAATCAGGTGCTGTCCGACGGGATTGCCACCGCAACAGAGCGGCCCGATCTGCAAATTCTGTTCGGTGTGCCGACCGATCCGGCGTTGCAGGCGTCGCGCCTGTTTCGCGATCACCTTGTGCCGATGTGCAGTGCACAGCGTGCGGCCTTGCTGGGGGATATCAGCCTGTCAGAGCTGGCACAACAAGATCTGGTTCACCTCAGAACGCCCCATTCAAAGTGGACAACGTGGGAGTCATGGTTTCGCGCACTGGGCTATGCTGGCCCGATCCGCCTGGGGCCTGTGGTGAACAACTACATGATTGCGTTGCAGGCGGCGCGCGACGGTGTCGGTGTGGTTCTGGGCTGGGAGCGGCTTGTCGTGCCGCTCACCGAGCAGGGTGAACTGGTGCGGTTCGGCACGCTTGGGCTTGATGCGCCCGAGCCGTTTTATATCGTCTGCGCCGCCGAAGAGTCGCTGTCGGAAAACGCGCGCATTCTGAAAGCGTGGCTTTTGGAAAATATCTGAGGGGCGGAGCCATCGAGTGAGATTTTTTCACTTGAGGGCGAATATTTATCCTCTTGTGCGATTGGAAATCCAACGCCACCGTGCACCCAGCTTTGACCCTTTGACGGAGACGTCTCATGAATATTCACAACAGCCTTGCACCGGTGCTCAAATCCGTCTTCGAAGCGCGCGGCTTACCCAATGCGCATTACACCAGCGATGTTCTTTTCGCCGAGGAAAAGCAGGCGGTTTTGTTCGGGCAATGGTCCGGCATCGGATTTGGTGCCGATGTACCCGAAGGGGGCGATGCAAAGCCGGTAGATTTCATGGGAATGCCTTTGTTGCTGGTGCGTGACCACGACGGCACGCTTGGTGTGTTCCAGAACACCTGTCGGCACCGCGGGATGATCCTTGTGGATGAGCCGACCAATATCCGGGGGGCGATCCGGTGTCCGTATCACAGCTGGTGCTATTCGCTCAAAGGCGCGCTGCGCTCGACCCCGCATGTAGGCGGGCCAGGGCACAACACCCATCCCGGTATCGACCGTGATACGCTTGGCCTGATCCGCATCCGGTCTTACGTGTGGCATGATGTGGTGTTCGTGAATATCTCGGGCACAGCGCCTGGGTTCGAAGAGGTGCATGCCGATCTGATGGCCCGCTGGGGGGAGTTCGACCAACCGATGTACCACGGCGGTGCGTCGTCGTCGTTCAAGCTTGAGGTTGCAACCAATTGGAAACTCGCCGTCGAGAATTACTGTGAAAGCTATCACCTGCCGTGGGTACACCCGAGCCTGAACACTTATTCACGGCTTGAAGACCACTACAATATCGAAAAACGTGGCGCGTATTCCGGGCAGGGCACGTTGGTTTACCGGCAAATGAAGGGAGATGGCGATGCGGTTTTTCCCGATTTCGACGCCCTGTCGGCGCAATGGGACGAGGGGGCGGAATATGTGGCAATCTATCCTAATGTCCTTCTCGGGGTGCACCGCGATCATTTCTACGGGATCGTTCTGGAGCCTGTGGATACCGGTCGCACGGTTGAACACGTGAGCATCTATTACGCTCAGCCTCCTGCCGAGCAAGACGGCATTGGCGCGATGCGCGACAAAAATGCCGCCCAGTGGCAATTGATTTTCGAGGAGGACATTTTTGTCGTCGAGGGCATGCAGCGTGGCCGCAAGGGCGAGTTGTTCGACGGTGGAAAGTTCTCTCCGGTGATGGATGGGCCGACGCATAATTTCCACCACTGGGTTGCCAGCAGGCTTGATGCGGCACGCGGTGGTTGAGAGGACGGGGCAAGGTCGATGACGGATAGACCGTCGCATATTCTGGCGGACCTCGAGCCGCTTTTGCTCAGGGCGCATGCACAGGGCGACGATGCAACGCTTGTTCGCATTTATACGCAGGTCGCCGATGCCCGCGAGGCCGGAGGCGATGTGGATGGTGCGTGTTTCTACCTGACCCATGCCTATGTCTTTGCGCTGCAATCGGGTGCGGCGCAAACAGACATGCTCAACCTGCGGCTTTATCAACACGGGCGCGAACCGCGATATGAGTTTACGGCGTAAGCCGTTTTGCAAGACCTACAACAAAGGCGAGAACCAGATGAAATCCCATGCGCAGGCCGTTGTCATCGGGGGCGGTGTCATTGGCTGCTCTATTCTGTACCACCTTACCAAACTGGGCTGGACAGATGTTGTGCTGCTGGAGCGTGACGAGCTGACCTCTGGCTCGACGTGGCATGCGGCGGCCAACATCCACGGGCTGCACGACAGCACAAACATCAGCCGGATCCAGCATTACACCATGGGGCTTTACAAAGAGTTGGAGCGCGAAACCGGCCAAAGCTGCGGTGTGTTCCAACCCGGATCGCTTTACCTTGCGCAAACGCAGGCCCGCGAACACCAGCTTCGGCTTCAGGCGGCCAAGGCGAAACTTTACGGCATGAACTTTCACGAGGTTTCGCGCGCAGAGGCCGAGGCCCTGCATCCGCTGGTCAATTTCGACGGCATCCGCTGCATCATGTGGGAACCCGAAGGCGGCAACGTGGACCCGTCGGGGGTGACCAATGCCTATGCCAAGGGCGCGCGACAAAACGGGGCCGAGATCATCCGCTTTTGCCCCGTTACAGGCACCGAACAGCAACCCGATGGAAGCTGGATCGTGCGCACGCCCAAGGGCGATATCGCCACCGGCTGGGTCATCAATGCCGCCGGTTTGTGGGGGCGCGAGGTTGCGGCGATGGCGGGGCTGCGCCTGCCGCTTTTGCCGACCGAGCATCAGTATTTCGTCACCGAAACAATTGCCGAGATCGCCGCGATGGATCGCCGCCTGCCGTCGGTGGCCGACCGCGACGGTGAATACTACATGCGTCAGGAAGGGCAGGGCCTGTTGGTCGGGGCCTACGAAAAAGATGTGCGGTTTTGGGCCGAGGACGGCACGCCGCAGGGCTTTGGCCACGAACTTTTTGCCGATGATCTGGACCGGATCGAAGACAACATGATGCGTGCGATTGACCGTGTGCCGGTTGTGGGGTCGGCGGGGATAAAGCGGGTGATAAACGGGCCGATGATCTGGTCGCCTGACAGCAACGTGTTGTTCGGGCCGGTGCCGGAACTGCGCAATTACTTTTGTTGCAACGGCATTATCCCCGGCTTTTCGCAATCGGGGGGCATGGGGCTTATGGCGGCCCAGTGGATCATCGAGGGCGAGACCCGTTACGACATGTTCGCGTGGGATGTGGCGCGGTTTGGCGACTGGGCGGACAAGGCCTTTACCAAGGCGCGGGTCGGTGACCAGTATGCCAATCGTTTCTCGATCCATTTTCCGAACGAAGAGCGCGCCGCAGGTCGGCCCGTGCGGATGCGTCCGGCCTACAAGATGCAAAAATCCATGAATGCCGTGATGGGCCTGAATTATGGCTGGGAGCATCCTTTGTGGTTTGCGGGCGCGCCCGACGTCGAGGACACCAACGGCTTTGACAGGCAGAACTGGTGGGGGCCTGTGGGCGACGAATGCCGGATGCTGCGGGACCGGGCCGGGATCATCGACATCTCGAATTTTGCCAAATATGTCTGCAAGGGACCGGGGGCGGCGGTGTGGCTGAACGCGGTTTTTGCCAATAACATGCCAACGCAGGTTGGGCGGTCGTGTCTGACACCGCTGATTGGCAAACGCGGCGGTATCGCGGGTGATTTCACGGTCACGCGCCTTGCCGAAAACGAATTCTGGATCATCGGGTCGGGCATGGCCGAGCGGTATCACACGCGGTTCTTCCAGCAGGTCCCGTTGCCCGTGGGCACGACCTTTGAAAGCCGGACAACCGACGTTTGTGGTTTTAACGTGGCCGGACCCGACAGCCGCGCCTTGTTGCAACGGCTCACCGACGTCTCGCTCGAGACGGCGGATTTTCCCTTCATGCGCTCCAAGCTGATCGAACTTGGCGGGGTCGGGGTTCTGGCGCTGCGGGTGTCGTTTACGGGCGATCTGGGCTGGGAGCTTCACTGTGCGACGCACGATCAGGAACAGCTTTACGCCGCATTGATTGACGCGGGGCGGGCCTTTGGCGCGGGCCCTGTGGGCAGTCGCGCTTTGATGAGCCTGCGTATCGAAAAGGGGTACGGAAGCTGGAGCCGTGAATATTCGCCGGAATACTGGCCACAAGAGGTCGGGTTGGAGCGGTTGTGCAAAATGGACAAGATGTTCCTGAACAAGGCGGCGGTTGCTGAAACACTTGGGCAACCGGCCCGCGAACATCTGGTTCTGCTTGAGGTCGAGGCGACAACCGCCGATGCCACAGGCGGCGAGCCGATCTTCAAGGACGGAGCGGGCATCGGGCGGGTCACGTCGGGCGCATACGGATACTCCGTTGGCAAATCTCTGGCGCTTGGCTATGTGAAAAATGCCCAGGCCGGTGATACGGTCGAGGTTTATGTTCTGGGACAGCCGCACAAGGCCCGTATCCTGCACGCGCCGCCCTTTGACCCGGCTGGTGCGCGCTTGCGCGCCTAATCGCGGGGTTTGGTGCTTGCTACGGGGCGGTATCTGCGCGAGGGTATAACTAGAGATTATTGTCTCGCACCAGCAGGAAACCTCCCTTGACCGATATCATTCGCAGAGCAGACCGTGCGCGCATGTTGCGCGCGATAGGTCTGCTGTTTATCTCTATCCTGTGTTTTGACGTCATGAGCATTCTGGTACGCCTTCTTTTGGCGGATTACTCTGCGCAAGAGCTCTCGGCGTACCGGAATGTCTTTGGCATTATCCCAAGCCTTATCCTGATGATCTATACCCGCGAGCTGCGGCTGAGGGGGACATCGCTTTACATCAAGAAATGGCCTTTGGCGATTTTTCGCGGCTTTGTGATCGCGTTTGCGCAGTTGTTCTTTTACTCTTCGCTGGGGTTTTTGGAGCTGGCGACGGTCTCTGCACTGGCGCAGACAAACGCGTTGTTTGTCGTTCTTTTGTCAGTTGTGCTGTTGGGAGAGAAGGTCGGTATCTGGCGCTGGTCGGCGTTGGGGCTCGGCTTTGTCGGGGCGCTCATGATCTTACAACCGGGCAGCGATGCGTTTTCGGTCTATGCGCTTTTGCCGGTGGCGGCGGCGGTGTGTTATGCGATTTCGATTGTGACCGTGCGGTTGTTTGATCCCGGCATCTCTAATTCGCTGCTCTATCTGTATTCATCAGCAGCCTCGGCGCTGGGCGCGTTTGTGCTGGCGAGTTTGACAACGACGTTCAGCCCGGTTGCAGGCCTCGAGCAGGCGGGCATGATCTTTTTGATGTCGATGACGGGCGGCACAGGGGTCTTGTTCCTGATGCTTGCTTACCGGATGGCGTCCCCTTCGATTCTGGCGCCGTTCGGGTATTTCGGGCTGCTGACGGCCTTTGCGTTCGGCTGGCTGTTTTTCGGCGAAGCCCCGATCGAGACATTGTTTCCCGGCGTTTTTGTCATCGTGGCAGCGGGTGCGATCGTTATCTGGCGCGAGAACAGAGCCTGACGAACTGCGGGGCGATTTTTTCACCCGCGCCGCACCGTGTGCTCAGTTCGCCGTGCCCGCTGCATGCCCTAGAACCAGCGCGCTGAGCAATCCGTTTCCCGACAGATACCCGCTGTCGGCAGATCCTGACACGCCGCAAGCGGCCCCACCAGCGGCGAAAAGGTTGGGAAAGACAGCCCCCTCGGCGTCTTTGACGCGGCCATTCGGGTCGGTCTCCAATCCGCCTTGGGTGTGAAACAACGCCCCCGTGACCCGCACCGCCCGGTAGGGTGGCACGAGCATTTTTGGTCCCCAACTCCGGCCGAAGTGATCGGTTGTGCCCGGCGTGATCTGTGCCAGTGTCGCGGTCAGCGCCTTGAGAGGCAGACCGGTTTCCTCTGCCAGCCCCTCGATGCTTTGTGCCGATTTCACGGCGCCTTGTGCCTCGGCGGTTTTGAAATCGGCGAACTGGCGGGCAATCTGTGCGATATCTGCGTCAAAAATTGCCCATGCCTGTCCGTCGGGCTGTGCCAGCACGGCTTGGGCGGCCTCGGAATAGCCCTGACTTTCGTTCCAGAACCGGTCGCCTTGCAGGTTGACCTGAATGCCGCCACCGGTAATCACCGCCCAGGTGATCAGAATGCCGTGCGGGTGGGCGACGTTACCGTGGCCTTGAAACGCACCCAGATGCCGCGTCGCAGCCCCCAGTGCCTCGCCCCACAAAACGGCCTCTCCGCGGTTGCCGTCATGGCCGAACCAGAGGGCATTGTTGATCTGCGGCATGTGTTGGGCGACCATCTCGCGGTTGCCACCAAAGCCGTTGCACGCAAGGATCAGTTTTGTGCAGCCGATCCGTTCTTGTGATGCGTCCGGCAGGCGGGCCTTGACGCCGCGTATCATGCGCC